>JADLHG010000041.1 GCA_020848905.1 Deltaproteobacteria bacterium | reverse complement strand
TCAACCGCAAGGACGTCGACGCGTTGCTCGCGCTCTACGCCGACGACGCCTTGCTCGTCGCAGACGGCACGGCCGAGGTCCCGAGGAGCGGCCTGCGCGCCGCGCTCGAGGGCTTCCTCGGCCTCCCCGGTCCCATCACCATGACGCTCCGACGCGCCGTCGTTCAGGGCGACATCGCGATCGTCTTCGCCGAGTGGACCCTGCCGAACGGTGTCGGCGGAACCACGTCGGACGTCGTGCGGCGCGAGCGTGATGGCGGGTGGCGCTACGTCATCGATGCGCCCTTCGGCGTCCGCTTCTAGCCAAACCCATCTCTCGGAGCTGACCATGAAGACCACCACCCTCAGGAATGAATCGATAGTCGCCTCGGATCTTGCCGGCGCGCAGCGAGCAGCGGCCCGCGCCGTGGAGTCGCTATGCGATGCCGAGACCGGCGTGTGCGAGCTGCCGGGCGCAGCAGCCCAGCGACACACGGAACCGCGCGCAGACAGCGCCATCGGCGAGGTGCTCTACGTTGGTGATCCGATGTGCTCCGCGTGCTGGGGCATCTCGCCCGCCCTTCGCCAGCTCGAGGCCGAGGCGTCCGTGCGGCGAATCCCCTTCCGCATCCTGGTGGGCGGGCTTCGCGCCGGCGGAGGCGACGCGTGGACCGATGAGTTCAGAGACTTCCTGCGCCATCACTGGGAGAAGATCGGCGCGCGCACGGGTCAGCCCTTTTCCACCCGCTTCCTCGACCGCGCCAGCTTCGACTACGACACGGAGCCCTCGTGCCGCGCGTTCGTCGTCCTGCGCGACATGCTGAGCGAAAGGGGTGGCGCGGCGACGGACGCGTACAAGGTCTTCGCCGCCATCCAGAAAAAATTCTACGCGGACGCTGAGGACCCGACTGTCGCGTCCTTCTACCGAAGCATCTGCGTGGCAAACGGACTCGACTTCTCGACCTTCGTGAGGCGGTTCGAGCACCCTGACGCGAAGAGAGCGACGGCCGTCGAGATTCAGGAGGTCAGGGCCCTGGGCGTGCGCGCGTTCCCGATTGTCCTCTACCGAGACGGAACGAGCACCAGCGTGCTTGCGGTTGGCTATACGACGGGAGCGAGGCTCGTTGACGCGCTCGACGCGGCCGCAACGGCGGCAACCTTGGCGCACCGCTGATCGGGCTGCTGGGATCTTATGCCTCGGTGGTGACAGAGAGCGTTCTGTTCAGAACTTCCATACAAGGTCGCGAACCCGAGATCGGACCGGCCTTTCTTGGCGCAAACATGCGTTACTACGCGCATTTAGGCCATCCCGCGTCAGCCGGTGCGTCGGTTTGAAGTTTCGCCCCACTTACTACTACCTAATTGCCTGTCTTGACACATTCTGCGGTCTGTGATCAACCGTGGCGGTGACACCGAACTAGCTGGAGCGGCTCGAGCGCGAGCTCGAAGCGTATGTGGAGTACCTCACCGGTGCGGGATGGGGAGACCGGAGCGTCAGCGGGCCATGGGCGACTACGTCCGGGGACTGCTGCTCGATGGCGAGCGATAGAGCGTCGTTCCGATGGCGGCTCGCCTGGCGGAAGACGTTTCGGACTTCGAGGGGCTGCGTCAGCGCTTGCAGCGTTGCGTGAAGAGCCTGGAAAGATGAAGAGCTCTATCGGCGCGTCGCCAGGAAGCTCGATGAGGAGCTGCCCGCCGTCGAGGCGTTCGTGCTGGATGACACCGGCTTCGCCAAGACAGGGATCTACTTGGTGGGGGTCGCTTGGCAGTACTCGGGGACGCTCGGGCGGGCGGATAACTGCCAAGTGGCGGTGAGCCTGCATTTGGCGGATGAGCGAGGCAGCGGGTGCATCGGCTTTCGCCTCTACCTAGTCGAGAACTGGGCAGATGACCGTGAGAGGTGTCGCGACGCTGACGTTCCCGACGACGTGGTCTACGAGCCGAAGTGGAAGCTCGCCCTGGGGACCATCGATCAGGCGCTCGGCTGGGGAGTGCGGCCCGCTGTGACGCTCGCCGACAGCGGCTACGGCGACACGACGGAGTTCCGCGACGGGCTCACGGAGCGCGGCCTCCTCTACAACTACAACGTTGCAGGTAAAGGCACGACGGTCGTCGACTGGCACCACCTCCTGCCACAAGAACGCCGCCTGCGCGAACACCTACGGCGGTCATAGCTGCGCCTGCAAGCCGGGCTACGCGGGGGACGGTCGCACCTCCTGCGAGGACGTGGACGAGTGCCTCGCGGCCACGCCGCCCTGCGACAAGAACGCGCTCTGCGTCAACTCCGTGGGCGGCTTCTCCTGCAGCTGCAAAGCGGGCTTCGCCGGCAGCGGCCTGACGTGCACAGATCGCGACGAGTGCGCCGAGGGCCTCGCCACCTGTGGCCGAGACGCCGTCTGCAGCAACACGCCGGGGAGCTACCGCTGCACCTGCAAGGCGGGCTTCGCGGGGGACGGCCAGACCTGCCAGGACGTGGACGAGTGCGCGGCCCACACCGACGGGTGCGATCCGCACGCGAGCTGCATCAACACCGTCGGCAGCCACCGCTGCGCGTGCCACACCGGCTACGCGGGCGACGGAAGAAGCTGCACCAGCTTGCCGGCACCGGCCAAGGCCATCGCCGCGGGGGGCGCGCACACCTGCGCCCTGCTCGCGAGCGGGTCGGTGCGCTGCTGGGGCTGGGGCTGGGGCATCTACGGCGAGCTCGGCTACGGCAACACCCGGGACGTGGGCGACGACGAGGCTCCGGCGAGCTCCGGCGACGTGCCCCTCGGCGGGTCGGCCGCGCAGCTGGCCCTCGGGCCGACGCACACCTGCGCCGTGCTCACCGACGGCAAGGTGCGCTGCTGGGGCCGCAACCGCTACGGAGCGCTCGGCTACGGGCACAGCCGGAGCGTGGGGGACGACGAGACCCCCGCCAGCCAGGGCGACGTGCCGCTGCCCGGTCAGGTCTCCCAGCTCGCCGCGGGCGGCGAACACACCTGCGCCTTGCTCGATTCGGGCAAGGTCCGCTGCTGGGGCCTCAACGTGGACGGACAGCTCGGCTACGCGCACACGAGCCCCGTCAACGCGCTCTACGCCGCGGAGGTCAGCGTGGGCGAGGCCGCTGCCGAGCTCGTGGCCGGGCGCGACCATACCTGCGCGCGACTCGCCACCGGCGCGGTGCGCTGCTGGGGACGAAGCGCCTGGGGACAGCTCGGCTACGGCAACCCGCGGAGCGTCGGGGACGACGAGCTCCCCTCGTCGGCGGGCGACGTGCCTCTCGGGGCAAGGGCCGTGGGCCTCGCGGCCGGGTGGTATCACACCTGCGCGATCCTGGACTCGGGACGGGTCCGCTGCTGGGGCTTCGGCGGCTTCGGGCAGCTCGGCACCGGCTCGACGGCGAACGTCGGCGACGACGAGCTCCCCACGGCCGTCGCCGCGGTGGACCTCGGCGAACCGGCGGTGCAGCTCGTGGCCGGCGCCTTCCACACCTGCGCGCTGCTCAAGAGCGGTGCCGTTCGCTGCTGGGGGCAAGCCACGCGCGGCCAGGTCGGCGTGGTGACCTGCGGCAACCTGGGGGACGACGAGCTGCCGACGACCGAGGCCCCCGTCTTTGTCGGCGGGGTGGTCGAGCGGCTGGCCGCGGGGTCGTTCCACACCTGCGCCCTCATCGCCGGAGGAACGGTCCGCTGCTGGGGCGTGGGGGAGTTCGGCCGCCTGGGCTACGCGAACACGCAGACGATCGGGGACGACGAGCTGCCGGGGAGCGCCGGGGACGTGCCGGTCACCCCCGACGTCAACGAGTGCAAGGGGACGCCGTCGCTCTGCTCCGCCGGTGCGCTCTGCATCAACACCCTGGGGAGCTACGTCTGCCAGTGTAAGCCCGGATTCGCGGGCGACGGCAAGAGCTGCACGGACCTTGACGAGTGCGCCAGCGGAACGCATCGCTGCGACGCGCACGCGACCTGCACCAACACCGGCGGCGGCTACGCGTGCCAGTGTAACTCGGGTTGGGTCGGCGACGGCACGCAGTGCGCTCTGAAAGACAACTGCGCCGCCGGGCACACCTGCTCACCAAACGCACTCTGCTCCAGCACGGCCAGCGGCTACACCTGCGCCTGCAAGCCCGGCTTCGTGGGCGACGGCAGGACCTGCGTGGACCTCGACGAGTGCGCCCTGGGGACCTCGGACTGCGACCCGCTCGCCGCCTGCACCAACACCGCGGGCGGATACGCGTGCGTCTGCCGCCCAGGCACCGTGGGCGACGGTCGCCGCTGCACGCCGGACGCGGTCAGATCCGTCGTCGCGGGAGGGACCCACACCTGCGCGCTCCTGGCGGGCGGCGTGAAGTGCTGGGGCATGGGGTACGTGGGACAGCTCGGCTACGGCAACCCGCTCGGCATCGGCAACACGAACACTCCCGCCTCGGTGGGGCTCGTGCCGGTCGGGGGCGAAGTCGTGGAGCTCGCGCTCGGCGGATCGCACACCTGTGCGCGCCTCGCCACGGGGGCGGTGCGCTGCTGGGGGTCGGGGGCGAGCGGGCAGCTCGGCTACGGCAACACCCGGAACGTCGGCGACGACGAGACTCCGGCCAGCGCGGGGGACGTGAACCTCGGCGGCACCGCGCTGCAGGTGGTCGCCGGCGGCAACCACACCTGCGCCCTGCTCGCCGGGGGGCAGGTCAAGTGCTGGGGCAACGGCCAGCGCGGCCAGCTCGGCTACGGCGATACCCGGAACCTCGGCGACGACGAGCTACCGAGCGCGGTAGGCTTCGTCGCCGTGGGGGCGAAGGTGACCCGGCTCTCGGCGGGGAACGAGCACACCTGCGCGCTGCTCGAGAGCGGCGCGGTGCGCTGCTGGGGCAACAGGAGCTTCGGCCGCCTGGGCTACGGCAACACGACCAGCATCGGCGACGACGAGGCTCCGGCCGTGGCGGGGGACGTGGTCCTCGGCGGCAAGGCCGTGCAGCTCGCTGCCGGCCACGCGCATACCTGCGCGCTGCTGGACAGCGGGGAGGTCCGCTGCTGGGGTCAGGGGCAGACGGGACGCCTCGGCTACGGCAATAGCGCGAACCTCGGCGACGACGAGCTGCCGGCGGTCGCGGGCGCCGTGCCCCTCGGGGGCAGGGCTCGGCGCATCAGCGCCAGCTTCCATACCTGCGCGCTGCTCGAGGGTGGTGGCGTCAGGTGCTGGGGGCAGAGCATCGACGGACGGCTCGGTTACGGAAACACGCTGGCCATCGGCGACGACGAGTTCCCCTCGAGCGTGGGGCTCGTGTCGCTCGGGGACAAGGCCCTCGAGGTCTCCGCCGGGGTCATGCACACCTGCGCCCTGCTCGAGCGGGGCGAGGTGCGCTGCTGGGGGTCGGGGGCGTACGGTCAGCTCGGCTACGGCAACGGGGAGAACATCGGCGACGACGAGGAGCCGGTGGTGGCGGGCGGCGTCCCGCTTCACTAAGGCAGGACGTGCTTGCTCACCCACTCCCAGGCCTTGACCGGGTAGTCGGGGTCGATCGAGTGGCCGTACTTGCCGCCGTTGACCATGTCGAAGGCCGTCGTGGTGTGCCCGTACTTCTGCAGCACCTGGAGCATGTCCGCGCCGTACTGCACGGGCACGATCTGATCCTGCCCGTTGTGCGCCACGGAGAAGGGGATCTTGCGCTTGGCCACCTTGGCCAGCTTGTCGTACTCCGAACAGGAGTTGCCGTAGATGTCCTTGGCCGAGATGCAGCCCCCCGACCAGACCATCACCGCCGCGTAGAGGGTGGACTCCATGAGCCCCATCCCCTGCACGAAGTAGCCGCCGCCGCTGTGCCCGCTCAAATAGATGCGCTGGAGGTCCAGGTTGTACTGCTTGCCCAGGCTCTCCACGAGGGCCTTCAGGAACGGACCTTCGGACTCCTCGCGGAAGCAGGCGTACGGCTCCTTGGGGTTCAGCTCGGGGCAGGGCAGCCCCTCCGGGGCCACCGCGATGAAGCCCTTGGCGTCCGCCACCGGACCCCAGACGTACTTGATCTCGTCCAGCACCTCGGCGGGCGGGGGACGCCAGCCGTGGAAGTGCAGGATCAGCGGCACGCCCTTCTTCTCGCTGTAGCCCGACGGCACATACACGGCGATGAGCCGCTTGTTCCCACCGAAGTCCATGTTGAACTCGTAGGAGCCGGTCTTGCCGCCCTTGCCGCCGGTCCACTTGCCGGTCGCGCCCGCGTCCCCCTTCACCGCCCCGTCCCCGCGCGCGCCGTCGCTCTTCGCTGCGCCGTCGGTCGTGGCCGGCTTCCCGTCGGAGCTCGTCCCCCCGTCAGCGCCGGAGCCGCCGCTGCTCGAGCACCCCGCGAGCGCGAGGCCCGCAGCGAGCCCCGCACACCGCACCCACGTCCCGCACCTGCTGAAGATCGTCATGTCGCCCTGGCCTCGCCTTCTTGAGAAGCTACTTCTGCCCGATGCCCACGTAGCGGAATCCGAGCCCACGCACCATCTCCGCGTCCCAGATGTTCCGGCCGTCGTAGAGGCTCGGAGTGCGCATCATCGACTTCACCCGCCGGAAGTCCGGACGCCTATAGGCGGGCCACTCGGTGACGAGGAGCAGGGCGTCCGCCCCGAGCGCCGCGTCGTAGTTGCTGTCGCAGTAGATCACGCGGTTCGACGGAGGCAGGTCGGCCGCGAAGGTCTGGCGCGCGACCGGATCGTGCAGCCGCACCGTGGCCCCCGCGTCGAGGAGGAGCTTGCAGATCGTCCGCGCCGGCGCCTCGCGCACGTCGTCCGTCTGCGGCTTGAAGGCCAGCCCCCAGAGCGCGACCACCTTCCCGTCGGCCTTGCCGCCCAGCTCGGCGAGCACCAGCTCGGCGAGGAGCCGCTTCTGGCGCTCGTTGGCCGCCTCCACCGACTTGAGGATGTTCAGGCTCGCGCCGTGCTCCTCGGCCGTCGAGATGATGGCCTTCACGTCCTTCGGGAAGCACGAGCCGCCGTAGCCCACCCCCGGAAAGAGGAACTTGGGCCCGATGCGCTCGTCCCAGGCCATCCCCAGGCGCACCCGGTTCACGTCCGCCCCCACCTTGCTGCAGAGCGCGGCCATCTCGTTCATGAACGAGATGCGCGTGGCCAGCATCGCGTTGCAGGCGTACTTGGTCACCTCGGCGCTCCGCGCGTCCATGGTCAGGATGCGGTCCTTGGTGCGCACGAAGGGCGAGTAGAGGTACTGCATGAGCTTCAGCGCGCGCTCGTCGTCGCAGCCGAGGACCACGCGGTCGGGCTTCATAAAGTCGGCGATGGCGTCCCCTTCCTTGAGGAACTCGGGGTTCGAGACCACCGCGAAGTCCTTGCCGGGGCCGTTCTCGCGCAGGAGCTGCAGCACGCGGTCGGCGGTCCCGACGGGCACCGTGCTCTTGTCCACCACCACGGTGAACCCCGTCGCGTGCTTGCCGATGGTACGCGCGACGTCCCAGACGTGCGAGAGGTCGGCGGACCCGTCCGCCTTCGGCGGCGTCCCGACGGCGACGAAGATCACCTCCACGTCGGAGACCGCCGCGGCCACGTCGGTCGTGAAGCGCAGGCGCCCCTCGGCCACGTTGCGACGCACGAGCGGCTCGAGCCCCGGCTCGTAGATCGGGATGATGCCGTCGTTCAGCCGCTGGATCTTGCCCTGATCCACGTCCGCGCAGATCACGTCGCTGCCGAACTCCGCGAAGCCCGCCCCCGCCACCAGCCCGACGTACCCAGTGCCAACCACACAGATTCTCATGTGCCGTTCTCCTCGTGGGGGAGTGCCTACCGCAGAGCGCGCGGAGGCGCAAGTGCCCGGTGAGGTGCCGGCGGGGCCCCTCCCGTTCAGCCGGCAAAGGGCCAGGAAGCCGCTGGATGGGTCAGCCGGAGACGCGGTTCCGGCCGGCTGCCTTGGCGCGGTAGAGGGCGGCGTCGGCCTGGCGCAAAAGCTCCTCGGCCGCGGTGAGCTGGGGGGTCAGCTCGGCCACACCGATGCTCAGGGTGGCCGAGACGGTCGTCCCGTCCACCACGAAGCGGGAGGCCGCCACCTCGGCCCGGATCTCCTCGCCCACGGCCAGGGCCTGCGCGAGCCCCGCGCCGGGCAGGTAGGCCGAGAACTCATCGCCCCCGAAGCGGCAGGCCTCCCCCCGCCCCGCGAGCACGCGCGAGAGGAGCTCGCCCACCTGGCGGATCGTGCCGGCCCCGACGTGGTGCCCGTGCCGGTCGTTGATCCCCTTCAGGTTGTCCATGTCCATCATGAGCGCCGCGAGCTGGCCCCCCGCGGCCCGCGCCGCCCGCAGCGCCTCGGCCATCGCCGCGTCGAAGCGCGGCTTGGAGACGAGCCCCGTGAGATGGTCGGTCCCCACCTGCCGATTCAGCTCGCTGAAGAAGGTCGCCTCGGTCTCGTCCACCAGGTTGAAGCGAATCACCGTCTGACCGAGGAGGATCTGGTCCCCGTCGCGCAGGGTCTGCACCCCCTGCAGCGGCACGTCGTTCAGCCGGGTGCCGTTCGTCGAGCCCAGGTCGCGCACGGTGTAGAGGTCCCCGTCGCGTCGCACCTCGGCGTGGCGACGCGAGGTCCCCACGTCCCGCAGGAGGATGCCGGGGGCGTCCCGACCGATGACCACCTCCCCCTCCACCACCAGGTGCATCCCCACGTCGGCGGGGGTTCCGGCAATCACGACCAGCGAGCCGCGCCGCTGGTGCTGCTGGCGAAGCCGAGACACGTCGTCGGTCGAGAGCCGCAGGGTCTGGTTGGCGGGATGCAGGGGCACGACGGGCTTGGGCGGCTCCGGGGCGCCTTCGCCCGGTCCGCCACCGCCCTGCCGTCGATCGTTGCTCACGCGTTCCAGATAGCATCCGTCCCACCGGGGGGTCAACCTCGGTTGCCACCCCCTCGGTTGCCACCATGGTGGCGCGCGTGTACGGTGCCGGCGTGCTCCGCGTCGCTGTGCTCACCGTCGCTGCGCTGCTCTGCGCCGGCCCCTGGTCGGTCGCCCGAGCCGACCACCCGCTGGCGCGGCTGGAGCTAGGCCTCGCGACGGGGCTCTACCGGCTCCAGGCCGGACAGGATCTGGGCGACAGCGCCCAGCTCGTCGAGCTGCGCAAGGGCACCCTCGGCACCCTCTTCGCCACCTTCGACCTGCGCGCCGACTACTACGTCGCGCGCTGGTTCAGCCTCGGGGCGCTCGTCAGCCTCGCCCCGGGACGGCTCGGCGAGCGCGCCGCGCTGCTCGTCGGCTATCGGGCAGAAGCCCTCCTGCACCTGCCCTGGCGCCATCCCGTCGTCCCCTTCGCCGGCGCGACGGGGGGTGGGATGAGCCTGCTCAGTCCCGCGTCGGTGCTCGGGCGCGATACCGACCCGGCCGTCGGCTGGACGGTGGGGCTCAAGGTGCGCCTCGCGCCGCGCTGGCGGCTCCGCTTCGACGTCACGCAGCTCTTCACCGACGCGCAGGTCACCGGGAGCGTGGCGCAGAACCTCTCGTTCACCGTGGGGGTCGGGCTGCTCGTGCGCGCCCCCGCGCTGCCTCCGCCCCCTAGCGCCGATCCCCTCGACGCCGACGGTGACGGGCTCGTGGACGCGCTCGACCGCTGTCCGCACGCGGCGGAGGACCCCGACGGCTTTCAGGACCACGACGGCTGTCCGGACCCCGACGACGACCTCGACGGCCTCCCGGATGGCGACGACGACTGCCCGAACGCGGCCGGGCCACGGCCGAGTGGCTGCCCGGCCCCGCGCGGCGCTCCGAGCGCCTCGCCTTCGCCGCCCGCCCGCGGACGCGCCCCATGAAGGGCACGCGCCTCGACCAGCGCTGCGTGGAGCTCGGCCTCACGCCGAGCCGCGAACAGGCGCGCGCGCTGATCCTCGCCGGCCAGGTCCTGGTGGACGAGCAGCCCGTCACCAAGGCCGGCGCCGCGGTCTCGGCGACGGCCGTCGTGCGCCTCCGCGGCGAAGCCCTGCCCTACGTCTCGCGCGGCGGACTGAAGCTGGCCGCCGCCCTCGACCACTTCAGCCTCGACGTGGCGGGGCTCGTGGCGCTGGACGTCGGCGCCTCCACGGGCGGGTTCACCGATTGCCTCCTACAGCGCGGCGCCCGGCACGTGATCGCCGTGGACGTGGGCTACGGCCAGCTGGCCTGGAAGCTGCGCCAGGACCCGCGCGTGACCTGCCTCGAGCGCGTGAACGCCCGCCACCTCGAGGCCGAGGCGCTCCGCGCCGCGCTGCGCGACGAGTCGGCATGGCCCCCCGAGCTGGCGGTGATCGACGTCTCGTTCATCTCGCTGACCCTCGTCCTCCCGGCGGTCGAGCGCGTGCTCGGCCCGGATCGGCCGATCCTCGCGCTGGTGAAACCGCAGTTCGAGGCGGGACGGGGTCAGGTCGGCAAGGGAGGCGTGGTGCGCGACGAGACCGTACGCCAGGGCGCGATCCGGAAAGTCGTGGACTGGGCCGTCGCCGCACGGTACACCGTCGTCGGTGGTCTGGACTCCCCGTGGCCCGGACCCAGCGGCAACGTGGAGCACCTCGCGCTCTTCCGCACGCCGCCCGACACGACGAGCTGAGGTTTCGCCTTCACCATGCGCGTCCTGGTCACCGGCGCCGCCGGCTTCATCGGCTCCTCGGTCTCCCAGCGGCTCCTCGAGCGAGGCGACGCGGTGGTCGGGCTCGACAACCTGGATCCCTTCTACGACCCGGCGCTGAAGCGCGCCAACCTGGCGGCCCTGGCGCAGCTCCCCGGCTTCGCCTTTCGCGAGGGCGACATCCTCGACGGCGCGCTGCTCGACGAGGTCCTCGCGCCCGGGATCGACCGGGTGGTGCACCTCGCCGCGCTCGCCGGGGTGCGCCCCTCCATCGCCGCCCCCGAGCGCTACATGCGGGTGAACGTCGAGGGGACCACGCGCGTGCTCGAGGCCTGCCGGCGACACGGCGTGCGGCACCTCGTCGTGGCCTCGTCCTCGTCGGTCTACGGCGCCCGCTCGCGCACCCCGTTTTCCGAGGAGGACGCGTGCGACCGGCCCGCCTCGCCCTACGCGGCGAGCAAGCGCGCGACCGAGCTCGTCTGCGCCACCTTCCACGAGCTTCACGGCCTCGGCGTGAGCTGCCTGCGCTACTTCACTGTCTTCGGCCCCCGCCAGCGCCCCGAGATGGCGATCCACGCCTTCGTGAGGAAGGCGCTGGCCGGCGAGTCGATCCCCCGCTTCGGGGACGGCAGCACCGGCCGCGACTACACCTTCATCGACGACATCGTGGCCGGCACGATCGCCGCGCTCGACCGGCAAGACGGCGCCTTTCGCATTTACAACCTGGGCCGCTCGACCCCCGTCCTCCTGCGCGAGCTCATCGACGCCGTGGGCCGCGCCACCGGCACCGCCCCCCGCATCGAGGTGCTCCCCGACCAGCCCGGCGACGTGCCGATCACCTGTGCCGACACCTCGCGCGCCGAGGCCGAGCTCGGCTACCGGCCGCAGGTTTCGCTCGACGAGGGCCTGGCGCGCTTCGTGGCGTGGATTCGAACGCCAACGCGCGCCGGCTGAGGCCTACCCGCGCACCCGCTCCGCCACCAGCCGCTGGAGCAGCGGCAGGTCGAAGGGCTTGTCCACCTGCGCGTTGCCCACCTGCTGCAGAAACGCCCGGGCCGTCTGGGTCGTGGTCCCCCCGCTCATGAAGATCGTGCGCTCTGCCGCGTCGGAAGCCGTGCGCGCGAGCTCCGCGTGGAACTGCATGCCGGTCATCTCGGGCATCATCAGGTCGCAGAGGATGACGTCGAACCGCGCCCCCGAGGCCAGGAGCTCGAGCGCTTCTCGCGCGGAGGTGAGGCCTACCACCTCGTGCTGGCGGCCGAGGTAGCGCCGCATGACCGAGAGGATCACCGGCTCGTCGTCCACCACCAGGATCCGCCCCCGTCGGGCCGTTTCCCGAGGCTCGGGCGTCGGCGGAGCCGCCACGGCCGCCACAGCCACGGCGGGCTGGAGCGCCACGCGCACGGTGGTCCCTCGTCCCTCCTGGCTCTCGACCGCGATCTCGCCGCCGAGGGCGCTCACGATGCGCTGGCAGATGTAGAGCCCGAGCCCCGTGCCGACCCCCACGGGCTTGGTGGTGTAGAAGGGGGTGAATATCCGGTCCAGCACCTCCTGCGACATCCCCGCCCCGTCGTCCCGCACCGTCACCACCACGCGCCCCTGCCCGTCCAGCCCGGTGCCGAGCGTGATCGCCAGGCTTCGCGTCGCGTCCTCGGGGAGCGCCTGGGTGGCGTTCACGATCAGGTTGAGGAAAACCTGTCCCAGACGCCCGGCGTTCCCCCCCACGGCCGGGACCTTGCGGTACTCCCGCACCACGTGGGCCCGGTGTCGAAGCTCGCTCCAGGCCACGCGCAGAGTGGACTCCAGCACCTCGACCACGTCCACCGGCCCCCGCTCGTCCTCCTCCGCCCGCGAGAAGACGCGCAGGTCGCGCACGATCTGCCGCATGCGCTCCGCCGCGTCCCGGGCGTCCCGGAGCTCGTCCACGAGCTCGGCCGCGTCGGTCGTGAGCGCCGAGGAGGGGCCGAGCCGCTGCAGCGCCTGCTGGGCCAGGTCCAGGTTCCCGACCACCGCCGCGAGGGGCGTGTTCAGCTCGTGCGCCACCCCCGCCGCGAGGATCCCCACGCTGGCCATACGATCGGCGGTCATGAGCTGGGCCTGGAGGTTCCGCTGCTCGGTCACGTCGGTGACCATCGCCAGCCCCCCCACGAACTCCCCGGCCTCGTCCAGGATGCGCGAGATCGAGAGCGAGGCCCAGAAGGTGCCCCCGTCGGCGCGCCGGTACTTGAAGTCGCACGGAGCGAGCTCGGTGCCGAGGTCCAGGTGAAGCTGCCGTCGCGCGACCTGCTTCCACGCGTCGTCGAGGTAGTCGAAGATGCTCGTGCCGAGCATCGCCTCGGCGGTCGTTCCCAGCATCGCCGCCAGCCGGCGGTTCACGAAGGTGGTGCAGAGCTCGCGGTCCACCACCCAGACCCCCTCCTGCGCCGTCTCCACGATGCGCCGGTAGCGGGCCTCGCTCGCGCGCAGCGCCTCCTCGGCCAGCCGCCGTTCGGCCCGCATCTGCGCCTCCCGCAGCTCCCGCTCGATCGCCGGACCGAGGCGCGCGAGCCGCCCCTTGACCAGGAAGTCGTGCGCCCCGGCCTTCAGCGCGTCGACCGCGGACTCCTCGCCCACCGCCCCCGAGATGAGGAGGAACGGGAGGTCCTGCCCGCTCTCCTTGAGCAGGGCGAGGGCCTCGAGCGGAGAGAAGCCGGGGAGGTGGTAGTCGGCGAGGACGAGCTCCCAGCCCCCCCGGGCGAGCGCCTTCCGGAGCCCCGCGGCCGTCTCCACGCGCTCGTGGGTCACGGCGTAGCCGCACCGGGCGAGCTCGCGCAGCAGGAGCAGGACGTCGTCCTCGCTGTCCTCGATGAACAGGGCACGCAGTGGTCTCATATAGAACCCCCATTCTTTAACGCTACGTTCGAAGCTCCCGTTCTAGAAGGCATCGTCCAATAGAACGTGGCCCCCTGCCCCGGCCTGGCCTCGGCCCAGATCCGCCCGCCGTGCCGCTCCACGATGCGCTGCACGGTGGCGAGCCCCACGCCGCTCCCCGGGTACTCCGCGGCGCTGTGCAGCCGCTGAAAGGGGCCGAAGAGGTGGGTGGCGTAGGCTGGATCGAACCCGGCGCCGTTGTCCCGCACGAAGAAGCACGTCCCCGCGTCGTGCGGCTCGACCCCGAGCGCGATGCGCGCCTCCGCGGTGCGTCGGGTGAACTTCCAGGCGTTGCCGAGGAGGTTCTCGAGGATCACGCGCGTGAGCCGCGGGTCCGCGTCCGCTTCGAGCCCCTCCTGCAGCTGGAACGCGACCTGCCGCCCGGGTTCGCTTCGCGCCAGCTCCTCCGCCACCGCGCGGGCCAGCGCGGTCAGGTCCACGCGCTCGCGCACGAGCGCGGCCTGCCCCACGTGCGAAAGTTCGAGCAGGGCGTCGATGAGGAGGCCCCCCTGCTGGGCTGCCCTGCGAATGCGACGCAGGTAGTCCTGGCCCTTCTCATCCAGGCTCGCCGCGTGGTCCTCGAGGAGCGCCACCGCGAACCCCTCCACGTGCCGGAGGGGGGCCCGCAGGTCGTGCGAGACCGAGTAGGTGAAAGCCTCGAGCTCCCGGTTCTTCCGCTCGACGTCGCGCAGTAGCTCGGCCCGCGCCTCGGCGAGCTCGCGGGCGGCGCGCGCCTGCGTGGCCTCGAGCTCCGCGCGCAGCAGGCGCTCCCCGAGGAGCCTCCGCTCGAGCTCCAGGCGTCTCCGCCGGAGCTGCGCTCTCAGCCGCGAGAGGATGACCTCCAGGTCGGCCGCCTTGGCCACGTAGTCGTCGGCGCCGGCGGAGAGCCCCTTCACGAGGGCGCCGCGATCCTCGAGCGCCGTGAGCAGGACGAGCGGGATGTCGCGCCAGCGCGCGCTGCCCTTGATGCGCCGGCAGGTCTCCTCGCCGCCCAGGCCCGGCATGAGGACATCGAGCAGAATGCAGTCGACGGGTCGCTGCGCCAGCACCTCGAGCGCCTCCTCTCCGGAGGCGGCGGTGGCAACCTCGTAGCCCTCCTCGCGCAGCGCAGCCGAGAGCTCCTCACGGTAGGTCAGGCTGTCGTCCACGGCGAGCACGGTCTCGGCGTAGGCCGGACGACGCGAGAGCAACGCCCGCGCGCGCTCGGCCACGGCCTCTCTGTCGTAGGCCTCCGTGAAGAGGTCGTCGGTCTCGAGGAGCACCGCGCGGCAGAGGGGCGCCGGTCGCTCGCAGAGGAGCAGCAGGCAGGGGCGCGGAGCCGCGGGGGTCCGCTCGAGCCTCGCGATCCATTCGGCCAGCTCACGCTCCTCGTCCTGCGGCCCGAGGATGGCGAGGTCCGGCGGGCCACCCAGGATGCGGCGCTGCGCCTCCTCGAGCGTCGTCGCGTGCTGGAGTTCGTAGCCCGCCCCCTCGAACCCGAGGGCCAGGTCCATCCGCAGGGTCAGGCTCGGGTGCACGAGCAGGATGGCGACAGGCACGGGTCAGCTCCCGATCAGGCTGCGGATGGTGGCCAGGAGGCGGCCCTGGTCGAACTCGCTCTTGACCATGTAGGCCCGCGCCCCGGCGGCCTCGCCCCGCTCGCGGTCCTCGGGCGCATCGCGCGAGGTGACGAGGATGGCGGGGATGCCACGGAAGGCCGGGTCGTCGCGCAGCCGCTCGACGAGGGCGAAGCCGTCCATCCCCGGCATCTCCACGTCCACCAGGCAGAGCCCGTAGCTGCGCCGACGCAGGCGCTGAAGGGCCTCCTCCCCGGAGGTGGCGAGGTCCACCTCGTAGCCCGCGGCCTCGAGAATGCTCTGCTCGAGCATGCGCGTGGTGAGCGAGTCGTCCACCACGAGGATCGGCGGTGGAGCAACGGGGGCCGCGGCCGGCTCCTCGCGCCGACGTCCGGCACGCAGGATCCCCTGCGGGTCGAGGACGAGCTGGGGCGTCCCCTCCGCGTCGATCCAGACGCCAGCCACGACCGGGTCGGCCGGCGTGAGCGGCGGCAGCGGGCGGACCACCACGTCGCTCGGACCGACGAGGCGGTCGATGCCGAGCGCGAGCCGGGCGCCGCTCGCGGCGAGGATGAGCGCCAAACGAGCCTCCCCGTGCTGCGGGCGCACCGAAGGCGCCCCGAGGAGGCCGGCCAGAGAAACGAAGGGGATCGTCCGGCCGTCGTGAGCGGTCGTCGGTCCGTCGGGGCCGTCGGCGAGCTCCCCCCGCCCGAGGCGCCGCAGCTCGCGCACCGCCTCGAGCGGCACGGCGACCTGCTGGCTGGCCGCCTCCACCACCAGCACGTCCTGCGACGAGAGCGTCACGGGCACGACCAGCTCGACCGTCGTGCCGAGACCGGCGT
Organism: Deltaproteobacteria bacterium; assembly: GCA_020848905.1. NCBI lineage: Bacteria > Pseudomonadati > Myxococcota > Myxococcia > Deltaproteobacteria bacterium. Next base: position 120,364 of record JADLHG010000041.1, on the reverse strand, counting down.
GCGTCCGCACGCTCACGATCCCGCCCAGGCGCGCCGCCGCGTCCCGGATGACGTCCACGCCCAGGCCGCGCCCCGCGAGCTCGCTCACCGAGGCGCTGGTGGTCAAGCCCCCCTTGAGCAGGAGCTGCAGGAGCTCGTCCGGCCCGAGGGCCTGCGCCTCCTCCGGGGGCACGCCGCGGGTCCGGACCTCGTCGCGGAGCGCGTCCAGGTTCACCCCGCCGCCGTCGTCCTGGCAGACGAAGGCCACGCGGTGGCCGCGCCGGAGAACCCGCAGCTCTACCCGCCCCTCGGGGCTCTTGCCCGCCGCCACGCGGCGCCCGGGGACCTCGATGCCGTGCACGACCGCGTTGCGCACGAGCTGCACGAGCGCGCTCTGAACCACGCCGAGCACGTGGGCGTCGAGCCGCGTCTCGCCCCCCCGCGTCTCGAGCGCCACCCGCTTGCCCTGCGCGTGCGCGGCGTCGCGCGTGGCCCGCTCGAGCGCGGCGAAGGTGGCGCCGGCCGGGAGCAGCCGCAGGCGCTCGGCCCCGTCCCAGGCGTCGCGGAGCTCGCGCTCCAGACGGTGCAGCCCCTCGCCGCAGGCGGGTCCCGTCTCGGCCAACCCGGCCACGAGCTCGTCGAGAAGCGGGCGCGTGCGCGCGACGAGCGCCTCGCTCGAGGACGGAGCGCCCCCCCCGTTGCGCCCCCCCCGCGCGAGCTGCTCGACGGCGAGGCGCCCGAGCTGACGCGCGCGCTCCAGCCGGGCGACCTCGCCCCGCAGAGCCCGAAGCTGCACCGACGCCTCGGCCAGACTCCCGAGCAGGGTATCCAGCTCCTCGAGGTCCACGCGCACCGCCCGGAAGGGGGCGGAGGGCGCGATGGCGAGCTCGGCACTCGCGGAGCCCTTGGTCGCCTCGAGCGCGGCGAGCTGGGCCGCCAGGCGGTCGAGGATCGCGAGCAGGACGTCGACGGCCTCCCGGCCGAGCGGCGCCTCGGCGTCGCGGTGCGAGACGAGCGCCTCTTCGAGGGCGTGCGCGAGCTCCGCGATCCCCCCCTGGCGCACGACCCGCGCGGCCCCCTTCAGCGTGTGCGCGAAGCGAAGGAGCTGCGGCACCCCCTCCCGCGGGGGACGCTGCTCGAGGCGCAGGACCCCCGCCCCGAGCTGCTCGAGGAGCTCCCGGGCCTCGACGCGGAAGTACCTGTAGAGGTCCTCCCTCATGTCCCCGAGGGGGCGCCGGGCGCGTCGGACCGGATGATCCGCTGGAGCCCACGCGCTAGCCCGGTCAGGTGTCCGACGGTCTGGAGCGTCTGGTCGGCGCTCACCCGCGTCTCCTCGGTGGCCTGGGCCACGCTCGTGATCGCCGCGCTGAGCTGCTCCACCGCGACGGTCTGCTGCCGCGTGGAGAGCTCGATCTCCTTCGCCGCGTCGGTGGTGGTCGCGACGAGGTCGTTAATCTGGCCGAACGCGCTCGAGACCTCCGCAAACTGCCGGGCCCCCGCCTCGACCGCCTTCGCCCCCCCCTCGGTGGCCATGACGGTCACGTTGACCGCGCCCCGCACGTCCTCGATCAGCCCGCGAACCTCCTTGGCCGAGCGGCCGACGCGGTCGGCCAGCTTGCGAATCTCGTCGGCCACCACGGCGAAGCGGCGCCCGGCCTCTCCCGCCCCCGCGGCCTCGATGGTGGCGTTGATCGCCAGGATGTCGGTCTGCTCGGCCAGCTCGGAGACGATCTCCAGCACGGCTCCGATCTGTTGCGAGCGCTTGCCGAGCTCCAGCATGTGGCTCACCACCAGGTCCACCTGCCGGCGGATCGCGCCCAGGGACTCGCTCGAGTGCTCCACGGTGCGCCCGCCCGCGAGCGCCGCCTTCGAGGTATCGGACGCGATCTGCGCCACGCGCTGCGCGCTCTCGGCGATCTGGCGCGCGGCGGTGAGGAGCTCGGTCACGGTGGTGGCGATCTCGGCGGTCGCGCCCGCCTGCTCCTTGACCCCCTGGGCCTGCTGGTTGGCCGCGGCCTGAAGCTCCACCGAGGAGCTCTGCACCTGGCTCACCGCGCCGCCGATCTGGCGCGAGAGGCCGCGAGAGAGGGTCCAGGTCAGGACGAACGCGAGGAGGAGCGCCCCGAGCCCGAGACCGATCACGAGGCGCACGGCGCTGGCCGCGGCGGCGCTGGCGCGGTCGCGGGACTCGGAGACGCGCGCCTCCTGCATCGCTACGTAGCTCGCGAGCTGCCGGTCGAGCGCGGCGCGCCGCGGAAGGACCTGCGTGTCGAAGGCGCGCGCGAGCTCTTCCGCGGAGCTGCCCTTGCGCCGGAGGTCAAAGAGGCGCAGGACCGCCTCCTCGTGGGTCCGCTCGGCGGTCTCGATGGCCTCGACGAGCCGCAGTCCCTCGGGGCGATGCCGCAGGGCGCGAAGCCTCTGCAGGCTGGAGGCGAGATGGTCTCGCGCCTCGCGGTGCTCGTCGACGAAGCGCTCCTGACCGAGGAGCAGGTAGGCGCGAACCGCGGTCACCTTGCGCTCCGCCGCGGACTCGAGCTTCCGGGCCTCGAGGAGCTTCTGGGCGGTGACGTTGATCACGTCGTCCTTCTCGGCGATCGCCCTCTGGAGGGCGTACACCGCGACGCCGGCGAGCAGGGCGACGAGCAGGGCCGTGGCGGCGAAGCCGGCTCCGATCTTCTGGCCGAAGGTCCAGTGCTGGGACATGCGCTAGGGCTCCTTGCGATGCAGCGGCGCGGCGATGCGACGCCGGATGAGCTCGACGAGGGCCGGCACGGACAGCACGGACCGGAGCTCGCCGGAGAGAGACAGCGTGTGGGTGACGAGGCCGGCAGAGGACCAGGCCTCGGGGAGCGCCGGGTGGAGCTCCGCCGGGGCGACCTCCCGAGGACCTTCGTAGCGGTGGAAGGCGAGCGCCACGGGGTCGGGGCCCGGCGAGAGAATCAGCCAGCGCGCGGGCGCCGACTCCGCGAGGCCGAGCAGAAGGTCGAGGCGATAGACGGGCACCACGCTGCCGCGGAAGCCCGCCACGCCGAGGAGGGCGGGGGTTCCGCTGGGCAGGGGCACGACGCGGCGGTCGGCGTGGAGCGCGGCGACCTGCTCCAGCCGCACGGCGTAGGCCACGTCGGCCACGCACAGGGTGAGGAAGCGCTCGCGCGGCGCCTCGCCCGTGCTTCCCGGTCGCGCGAAGGACTCGTCGAAGTCGCGCCGCAGCGACGCGACGCGGTCCTGCCTTTCGCCGGAACGCGCGGTCATCTCGGCCCTCCGCACCGGGCGAGCATGACCTCCGCGAGCGCCGCGAGACCCTCGCGGCCGAAGCCGCCCCCGTAGAGCAGGATACGCGCGCTGTCCTCGCGCGGGAGCAGCACGAGCGCGCGGGAAAGCTCCTCGCGCGCCCGGTCGTGGGCTTGCCGGCGACAATGGAGCTGCCCGAGGTGCAGGCGCGGCATGGCGAAGGCCGGGTCGAGGTAGATCGCCATCTGGTCGTGGTCCTGCGCCGCCTGCGCGTCGCCCGCGCTCTCGCGGCAGAGCGCCATCACATAGTGGGCCTCCGCGTTGAGCTCGTCGGAGGCCAGGACCTCCAGGCAGAGCGCCTCGGCCGACGCCAGGTCCCCGCCGTGGGTGTGCAGGAGTGCGCGCAGGAGCAGCGTCTCGGGCTGCCGGGCGGAAACCTCGGGGAGCTGCCCGACCAGCGCCCGCGCGTCGCCGAAGCGCTCCTGACGGAGCAGCTCCCAGACCCTCGGCGCGGGATCGACGTCGGGGAGGGTCGCCTGGGCCGCGGGTGCGGACGCGCGGGAGCCGCGGGTCGCGGTCAGCCGCTTCACCTCGTCGCTCGCGGCGCGGATCGCGTCGGACCAGTTGTCGGTCCGGTCGAGTAGCCCGGCGAGCTCCGGCTCGAGGGGCGCTGCGACGGGGCCCTCGTCGCCCGGCGCGGCCGGGGCGCCCGAAGGTTCCTTGCGCTGGTAGTAGAAGGCCTCGTGGGAGTGGATGAGGTGAAAGGCCTTGGAGAGCCCGCGCAGCGTCTCCGCGTGGCCGAGGAAGAGAAAGCCCCCCGGACGCAGGGCGCGCGCCAGACGGGCCACGAGCGACTGGGCCGACAGCGGCGTGAGGTACATCAGCACGTTGCGGCAGAAGATGACGTCGAGTGAGCGGGGGGCGAGGAGCGCGGGCTGTTCGAGCGCGAGGTTCGCCTCCGCGAAGGTCACGCGGCGGCGCAGCGCCTCGTCCAGCACGTGCTCGCGCCCCTCCACCCGAAACCAGCGCTGGCGCTGCTCGGGGGGCAGGTCCCGGAGCGACCAGGCGGAATAGCGGCCCCGCGCCGCGCGCGCCAGGCCCGCCGTGTTGACGTCCACACCGTGCAGCGCGAACTCCCAGCCGGGAAGCGACGCGCGCCGGTCCTCGAGCAACATGGCCAGCGTGTAGAGCTCTTCCCCCGAAGCGCAGCCGGCGCAGAGGATGGCGAGCGACCTCTCGGCGGCCCGGGCCTTGAGCCGCGCGGGGAGGGCGCGCTCCACGAACGCCGCGAGCTGCTCCTTGTGCCGGAAGAAGTACGTCTCCTGCACCGTGAGCTCGCGGGCCAGGAGCCTCAGCTCCTCGGCGCTGCCGTCGGGCTCGTCGAGCGACGCGAGGTAGGTCGGCGCGTCCAGGCGCCGCTCGGCGAGGCGCCGCTGCAGGAGCTCCTCGAGCGCGGAGAGCTTGTGGTCGTCCACCTGCAGCCCGAGGTGGCGCGCGACGAGCAGGCGGAAGCAGTCGAGGTCGGCAAGGGTGACGGCGCGCATCACGGCTCCGCCGGGCCGGACTCGAGGGCTTGCCAGACGCTGTCGGGTACGAGGTGCGCCGCGCGTAGCACGAAGAAGAGCTCCGCGTCGAGCTGGCCGAGCGCCGTCACGAGCTCCGCCGAGACCTCGGCCAGCAGCGGGGGAAGCGCCTCCGTCGAGCCCGCGGGGAGCTCGCGCACGCCGAGCACGGTACCGACCGCCAGCGCCACCACCCGGTCGCCCACCTTCACGGTCACGAAGCGCCCGGCGGGCATCGTGCTGACACCGAGGACCAGAATGGCGAGGTCCAGCACCGGCGTGGCGGCGCCGCGGATCGTGGCCACGCCGCGCACAAACGCGGGTTGCCCCTCGATGGCGGTGACCGGAAGCGGCCGGAGCGTCTCCAGCACCTGCCCGAGGGGGAGGGCGCAGAGGCGGTCGTCCACGCGCACGAGGAGCGCCATCAAGGGAGGAGCGGCCGGGGGCTGGGTCACGGGGCGGCTGTAACACACGGGTTGCGCCCTCGCCAGCGGCTCGCTGCGTCGGAGGGCGAGGGGGCCCGGGTGGGCGTCCGGCACGTCCGGACAATCGTCACCGACCGAGGGCCTCGCGCAGCGTGCGGACCGTCTCCACGGGGTACTTGCCGATGGCCGTCTCGTTCAGCATGAAGAGCCAGGGGCGCTGCCTCTCGGCCCGCTCCACGTCGGCCAGGTTCGCCGCGCTCGGCACAGGGGCCTCGATCATCTGCGAGAGAAAATTCGTGGCGGCGATGAAGGGCTTGCCCTGCGCCCGACAGCGCGCCGCGATGCGCGCCTGCGCGGCGGGCAGGTGCTCCCGGCCCACCGCCTGGGCGAGGTCCCCCCGCGCGATCATCACCGCGTCGGAGGCGGCCACGATCGCGTCGAGCTGCGCGAGCGCGGAGAGGGTCTCGATCTTGGCCACCACCTTCACCTGCGGCGCGCCGAGCCGCCCGAGGGCGCGACGCACGGCCTCGAGGTTCTTCACGCTCTGCACGAAGGAGACCCCCACGTACGAGGCGCCGTTCTGCACCGCGATGCGCAGCTTGCGCCGGTCCTCGGCCGTCATGGACGGAAAGGGCAGCTCCTTGCCCTCCACCGTGAGGCCGAGGTGGCTGCGCAGCGTCCCGCCCCGCTCCACGACGGTCTGGATGCCGCCCGTGGCCACCTGGGTCACGCGGAGGGCGATCTTGTCGTCGTCGAGGAAGATGCGGTCCCCTTCGCGCACGTGGTCCGCCAGGGCGCGGTAACCGACGCCGGCCCGGAAGCGCGTGGTGGGCTGCTCGCGCCCGAAGGTCACCTCGAAGGGCTGCCCGACGGCGAGCGAGAGGCCCGGCTCCGAGAGACGACCGAGGCGGACCTTGCCCCCCGGCAGGTCGAAGAGCAGCGGGACCTGGCCGCGGCCCTCGAGGGTCGCCGCCTGCGCCAGGTTCTGCACCAGCGCCCGGTTGGTGCGGGCGTTGCCGTGCGACAGGTTGATGCGGGCCAGGCCCATCCCCTCGCGCAGCATGGCACGGAGCGTGGCGACCTGCCCGCTGCCGGGCCCGAGGGTGGCGAGGATCCCGGGCCGCTTCTCGGCCTGGGCGGGCCGCGCGATCGCGAGGAGGGAAAGACCGAGGAGCGGGAGCAGGCGACGCATGGGGGCCGGTGCAGAGCAACGCCCATGCCAGCGGTCGTTGCGGGACCAGGTGGCGTGGAGCATGGACTTGCGCGGGGTACGGGGCCCTCGTGGCCCGCTGCGCACCGCCGGCGCCACCCATAATCGGTGAGGCTGGCGCCCGCACCCTCCGGTGTTATCATCGCGGCCCCCAACTTCCACGACGTGACGACTCGAGGACCCAAGACATGGCCTGTCAGCTCACCTTCCTGAGCGGAGCCCGCGCCGGCAGCTCGGTCCGCCTGGACCAGGCGACCTTCTGGCTCGGGCGCGACCCGCGCTGCGAGGTCGCCTTCGATGCGCAACGCGACCTGATGGTTTCGAGCCGCCACGCCGAGGTGAGCCTCGTCGGCGGCACGTGGCAGCTACGCGACGCGAGCACGAACGGCACCTTCGTGAACGGTCAGCCGGTGAAGCAGGTGGTGCTGCAGCCGGGGGACGTGATCGAGCTCGGCCGCGAGGGGCCGCAGGTGCGCTTCACGCCGCTCTCCGCGGCCCACGCCGCCGCCGCCGGGGCGCCTTCGACGAATCCCGTCGCGCAGCGGCCCGTGGCAGCGCCGGCCCCGGGGCCTCAGCCGGCCGCTCCCTCCGCCCCCGCCCTGCCCACGACCGACCCGAGGCAACGCGCGCCGCAGCCCGCCCCTCCGGCCTATGCCGCGCCGGTGCCGATGCATCCCGCGCCGGCGCCCGTGCATCCCGCGCCGGTGCCGGTCCATCCCGCGCCGGTGCTGGTCCATCCCGCGCCGGTGCATCCAGCGCCCGTGCATCCTGCGCCGGCGGCCGCGCTCAGCCCCGAGGCCTCGGCCCCGGGCTTCGCTGCCGTGAGCGGCGGCCTCGCCTCGCAGCTCCGCCTCGGTCTCGAGCGCCTCCCCTCCGGGCAGCGCCAGAGCTTCCTCCAGCAGACGGTCCGCCTCGGTCGCGACCCCACCGCCGACGTGGCCTTCGATCTGCAGGCCGACCTCCTGGTCTCCTACAACCACGCCAAGATCGTGACGCTCGAGGGGAAGGCGGTCTTCCTCGACCTCGAATCGACCAACGGCTCCTTCATCGACGGCCAGCCCGTCTCGCGCCAGGAGCTCCGAGGGGGCGAGGTGCTCGAGCTCGGTCGCGGCGGACCGCGCCTGCGCGTGACCGTGACCGCCGAGCGCGTGACGGCTCCGGCGCCGCTCGCAGGAGCCGCCGCCGCACGCACCGTCTTCGGAGCCGCCGCCCCGACGGTGACCGACCTTAGTCTCGGCGACGCGGCGCTCCTCGGCGAGTACCCGCTCACCGGCCCGATCACCATCGGTCGCGACCCGGGCTGCACCATCGTCCTCGATTCGATGTACATCTCGAATCGCCACGCCATGCTCCAGCGCGACGGCGCCGCCGTGCGCCTGCGCGACGCCGGGAGCGCGAACGGCACCTTCCTCGGCGGCCAGCGCATCTCGGATGCACCGCTCGCCCCGGGGGCCGAGTTCGTGATCGGCCCCTACGTGCTCAAGTTCACCGGCCAGGCGGTGCGCGTCTTCGACACCCGCACCAAGACCTGGGTCGACGCCTTCGGGCTCTGCCGCACCGACCCGAAGTCCGGCCGCCACTTCCTCGATCACATCTCGCTCAAGATCCAGCCCGGCGAGTTCGTCTGCATCCTCGGCCCGTCGGGGTGCGGCAAGTCCACGCTGCTCAAGAGCCTGAACGGCTATACCCGCGCCGACGACGGCTCGGTGCTCCTCAACGCCATCGACTTCTACGCCCACTACGAGCAGCTCAAGCACCAGGTGGGCTACGTCCCCCAGGACGACATCATCCACCCGCAGCTCACGATCGAGCGCACGCTCCACTACGCGGCGAAGCTCCGGCTCCCCCCGGGCACGAGCCCGCAGAAGCGCAAGGAGCGCGTACAGGACGTGCTCTCGATGCTCGAGCTCTACGACCACCGCCACAAGCCGGTCTACAAGCTCTCGGGCGGCCAGCGGAAGCGCGCCAGCATCGCGGTCGAGCTCCTGACCGAGCCGGCGATCATCTACCTCGACGAGCCGACGAGCGGCCTCGACCCGAACCTCGAGGAGAAGATGATGCTCCTGCTGCGCGAGCTCACGCAGCGCGGCAAGACCGTCGTCACCGTCACGCACACGCTGGACAACATCCGGCTCGCCGACAAGGTGACCTTTCTCGTCGACGGCAAGCTGGTCTTCTTCGGCGCTCCCGACGAGGCGCGCAGCTACTTCAACGTGCAGCGCCTCCCCGACGTCTACAAGCGCTTCGACGAGCGGCGCGGCGACCTCGACAACCTGCGCAAGGAGTTCGAGGCCTCGGAGATCTACCAGCGGCACGTGACGAGCCAGCTCGGCGCTCCGCCCGAGGGCACCACAAAAACCCCGGCGCAGGCCCCGGCCAAGGCGCCGCCCCGCTCCAAGCGCGTGGGGCCGGGTCCCTTCGCGCAGTTCTGGGTTCAGACGCAGCGTTACGTCGAGATCATGACGCGCGATATGCGCAACACGGCGATCCTGCTCCTACAGGCGCCGCTCGTCGCGCTCTTCGTCTGCCTGGCGGTCAAGACCGATCAGCCCGACCGCGGGCCGACCTCGACGATGTACCTCATCATGTCGCTCTCGGCGCTCTGGTTCGGCTGCTCGAACGCGGCGCGCGAGATCACGAAGGAGTCGAGCATCTACGCCCGGGAGAGGATGGTGAACCTGCGGGTCATCCCCTACGTGGCGTCCAAGTTCTTCGTGCTCCAGTGGTTGGCGCTGATCCAGGTCAGCACCATGCTGGTGATCGTCTACTTTCTGCGCTCGGGCTTCGTGCTGAAGGAGCCGCCGCAGGCCTGCCTGCAGTGGCAGGTGAAGGCCTGCTCCGCGCTGATCCTCGACGGAGTGCCGGGGAATTTCTGGCTGCACCTCGGCAACCTCTACCTCACGGCGCTCAACGGGATCGGCCTCGGCCTGCTCGTCTCGGCGCTCGCCGGGAACAGCGACAAAGCCATGAGCCTCGTACCGCTGGTGCTCATTCCGCAGGTGCTCTTCTCGGGGAGCTTCGGCATCCCGAAGGCCGACGAGCACGTCAAGCGCGGCGTGGGCTACGCGATGGCGCTCAACTGGTCGCTCGACCAGTCGAAGCGCATCTCCATGTGCACCCCCGAGGAGGAGCTGCCGCCGCAGAAGGGGTGTGCACGTTGCCTGCACGCCTACGACCCGTTCAAATACCTGGCGCTCAAGGCCGAGGACCAGGACAACGACGGGCGCTGCAAGGCCATCCTGGGCGTGGTCTCGAACATGACCGACTTCCCCGAGTCCCTGCAGGTCGTGGAGGACGGGCTCTACACGCCGCCCAGCCTGCACCGGGACGGTCCGGCCCGGGTCGCGCACCGCTCGCACCTCGGGCTGGCCGTCCTCGGGGGCTACAACCTGCTGCTCTTCGCGCTGATCTGCTTGTTCGTGCGGCTCAAGGACCGGCAGAACAAATGAGGGCTACTTCTTCCTGAAGCGATCGAAGAGCCCGCTCTTCTCGCTCTTGCCCTCCTTGCCGCCCCGTGGCCGACGCGGAGAGCCTTCGTCGTCGTCGTCGCCGAGGGCGGGGCTCGAGGCCGCCTTCTCCTTGCTGCCGAGCGTCAGCTTCAGACCGAAGAGCCCGCCCTTGTCGGCCGCCCCCTTGCCGCCGCGGTCGCGCCGCATGCGAATGAGGCGCACCTGCCGCTGCGCGTCGATGTGGTCGGGGTTGATGTCCAGCACCTTGTTGAAGCAGGTCATGGCGCGCCCCTCGTCCCCCGTCGAGAGGTAGACCTCGCCGAGGAAGTACTGGCAGGCCTGGTTGTTGGGCTTCATCTGCACCGCCTCGAGGAGCTGCTGCTTGATCTTCGGCAGCATCTGCTTGTGGTCGGTGCGTGGATCCTGAAACAGGCTCCAGGCCATCCAGGCCAGGTGCTCGGCCTCTTTCGGGTTGAGCCGCACCGCCTCCTTGAAGGCCGCCACCGCCTCGACGAAGGCCTTCTTGCGGTGGAAGACGAGCCCCTTCTGGAATTCGAGCTCCGCCTGCAGCGCGGCGCGGGCGGCCTCGTCGGCCTCGTTCCCCTTGCCGTCGAGCTGGGCCTCGTAGGCCTTCTTCGCCTCCAGATTGGTCAGGACCGTGTGGGCCTCGTTGATGCGCCGGAAGAGCTCCTCCGCCTGCTTGATCACGTCCTGCAGGCCGAGCCCGTTCACCCGATCGGGATGGAATTGCTTGGCCAGCTTGAAGTAGGCGTCGCGGACCGCCTCCGTCGAGGCATTTCGCGCGACGGCCAGCACCTCGAAGTGGTTCTTTCCCTCGGTCTTGGCGAAGGCGTCCAGGATCAGCTTGCGGAGCTCGGCCGCCTGCTCGGGGGTCGCCTTGCTCACGGCCGGCCGCGTGCCGGTCGTGGTGGATGATGCAGCGGACGCCTCCGTCGGCGACGCAGCGGACGGGGTGGTCGCCGGCCGCGCCGCGGGGGGCCGCACGGCGTGCTGGAGCACGGTCCCGCTCGGCCCGGTCGCCGGGTTCGGGTCCGGCATGAAGAGCGGCGGCAGGTCCACGACGGGCACGTCGCCGTCGGGTCCCCCTTCAACGCCGGGGCCGCTGTCCAGCAGGCCGTCGTCCTTCACCCCCTCTAGCCAGGGGAGCGAGCCCGAGCGGCGCGCCTCGGGGATCTTGGCGGCCTCGGGGGCCACGGAAGCACGGGCCGTGGCCGCGGGCGGCGCCTCCGACGCACGCGGGACCGCCACCGCCGCAGCCGCCGTCAGCGTGCGCGCGGTGGCCGCCTCTGCGTCGGCCTCAGCCTTCGGCTTCGCGAGGAGCATCTCGGTGACCCAGAGCGTGTAGACCAGCATCTGCGTATGCACGGGCCCGAGGTTGCTGACGGCGAAGACCCTCTCGATCGGCATCGGCGCCCGCTCGAGGAGCTGCAGCATCCCCGTCTCGTCCTGGCCCAGGCCGTAGCGCCCCTGCATGCGCGCAAACTCGGGGCGGAGCCGCACCACGTGCCCGTCGAGCTTCTCCAGCTCCACGCCGAGGCGACCCGCGCTGTAGGCGTTGCGTACCCCCTGGTAGATGACCCACAGCGGATCCGCGCGCACGCGAGCGCCCTCGCCGTCGCTGCCGTACGGGTGGTCGCCGCTGTAGAGCTCGAAGCCGGCCGAGTCCATGCGGAAGAAGCGCAGCAGCTTCCGTCGGAGCTGGGTGCGAAGGCCCTCCACCAGGTCCGCTTCGCTGAGGGCCCCGAGCCCGAGGAGGATCTGCCCCTGCAAGAGCCCCCCGCCCCGCGAGAGCTCCTGCAGCGACGCGTTGAACGCCTCGTGGCCGATCGCCCCGCGCTCGAGCAGCACGCGCCCCAGCACATCCTCGGGGGCCGCGAGGTCGGTGTAGACCGCCAGCCCCTCGCGGAAGTAGGTCCGCGACGGTTTGCCCCCCGGCGGGTAGACGACCAGCTCGCCGGTGAAGTCCTTCTTGCAAAGAAAATAGAGCAGCCGCGGGAAGGGATACCGCGTCAGATCGCCCCGCACGTCCGGCTCGCGTGCGCCCTCGCTCATGGCTCGCTCGCGAGGCTCATCGAGGCCGGCGTCGACGCACGAGGTGGACCACCGTGAGCACCGCCGCGATGGCGATGACGGCTCCCACGACCAGGCGGTTGGCCTCGATCCAACCCTTGCTCAGGAGCTCCAGCATGTCGCAAGTCGATAAAGGATAGTGAGCGCCGGCCCCGTGGCAAGTCAACCCGTGGCGCTCGGCCGATCCCGATGATAGAGTGGGAACCTGATCGGCCACCATCGCGTGAGGGCATGAGCACCTCCTTTCCGCTCGACGGCATGCGCGTGCGCTTCGCCGGCGAAACCAACACCGGCCTGAAGCGCGCCCACAACGAGGACTTCCTCTACCTGCCCGACGAAGAGCGGCTCGTGATGGTCGCGGACGGGATGGGCGGGCACGCCTGCGGCGACGTGGCCAGCCGGCTCGCCGTGGAGACGGTGGTGGAGTTCTTCCGCGCCACGGCCGAGGACCGGGAGATCACCTGGCCCTTCCTCATCGACCGCGACAACCGGCACAACGAGAACCGTCTCGTGACCGGCGTGAAGCTCGCGAACCTCAAGATCTTCGAGTCGGCGCAGCGCGACCAGCGCTTCCGCGGCATGGGCACGACGATCGTGGCCGGCCTCTTCTCAGACGAGCAGCTCGTTATGGTGCACGTCGGCGACAGCCGGATCTACCGCGTGCGCGAGGGGCAGATAGTCCAGGTCACCGAGGACCACTCGCTGCTGAACGACTACATCAAGATGAAGCGCATCAGCCCCGAGGACGCCGACCGGTTCCCGCACAAGAACGTGATCGTGCGCGCCCTGGGGATGAAGGAGACCGTCGCCGTCGACGTGACCAAGGAGGCGCCGCAGCTCGGCGACGTCTACCTGCTCTGCTCCGACGGGCTCTCGGGGATGCTCGACGACGAGACCATCCTGCGCGCGATCCTCGCCGAGCCGGACCTCGACCGCTGCTGCGAGCGACTCATCGAGGAGGCCAACGGCAACGGCGGCGTGGACAACATCACGGTCGCGCTCGCGCGCATCGAACCGCAGTGAGGTCGAGATGAGAGTGAACGCGACGACGCATCGCACGCTGCCCTTTCTGGCTCTCCTCGTGGCTTTCGCGCCGGGCTGCGGCAAGGACAAGGTGAACGGGGACGGCTCCACGACGCCGCGCGACGGCGGAGCGGCGGTCGATCGCGAGGAGATCGTCTGCAGACGGCCCCCTACGATCCACTCTCCGTACTGCGACCCGCCCCCCTTCGGCGTCTGCAAGGACACCTACATGTGCCACGGCTGCAACTGCAGCGGCGGCATGAAGATCGCCGCCTGTGACCCGCGCATAGGCGACTGCCGCTGGTTCTGCACCGGCTGCTACCCCGAGACCTACGAGTTCTGCGGTCCGGGAGCCTCCCCCAACACGCTCGGCCTCTGCGGCTACTGCTTCTCCGACGCGGGCGCCGGCAAGTGCGACAAGATGGCCGCCATCCTGGACATGAAGGTCGCGGGCCCGGCCGACGCCGGGGCTGGCAAGCAGTAGCGCGCGCGCTCTTCCTCGCTGCCCGAACGAACCTCGGCGCGCAGGCCGAAAAGGCCTTCGAGAGCTACCGCACGCCCGACGACCACCGAGGATTCACCGAGCTCGATGACGTCCGACCGAGCCGAGCATCTTTTCCGCGCAACCTTCCCCGCGTCCGCGTGTTCGGCGAAATGAACCCGCTGAACGCGGGCCACAAAGGAGAGATGCGATGCGTAAGAGCCTGATGTGCCTCGCCTTGCTCGGTCTTCTGCTCCCCGTCGGTCCGGCGCGCGCCGAGGAGGAGGGCCCCGAGGCGGCCTCCCGTCGCGAGAAGCTCGAGCAGTTCGCCCGGAACCACCCCAAGGTCTTCGCACGCCTGGTGAAGCAGGTCGCCGCGCATCCCGAGGCGGCCAAGCGCTTGGCGCAGTTCGGTGCGAACCACCCCGAGGCGGCGAAGCGGTTCGTGACCTGGATGGTGCGGCACCCGAGGCTCTCCCGCGAGCTCCTCCGCCTCGCCAAGGAGCACCCTCAGGCGGCGCGCAAGCTCGTCAAGCTCGCCCGCAAGCACCCGAAGCTCGCCAAAGCGGCGATCCTTCATCACCGGGGCCAGGGTCGATAGACTGACCCTGTGCGCTCCCTCGCGCCCATCATCCTCCTCACGCTCCTCGGCGGCCTGCCCGCCTCGGCCGAGGCCTACGAGCTCGAGTTCGACCTCGGCCTCTACAACCGCTTCAGCGCCAAGGTGAACGAGGTGGAACGGCTCCTGCGCTACGACCTCGCGCGGGCCGCATGGGACACCTCGGGCTACCTGAACCCCTCGCGGAACGACCTCTCCTATGGGCTCGTCGCCTCCGCCGGGGTCTACTTCGCCCCGACCAAGTGGCTCGGCCTCGGCCTGGACGTGGACAGCGGGCTCCTCAAGCCCTACGGCCGCCTGCCCGCCACCCAGGCGCTCACCCTCCAGCGCCTGGGCAGCGTCTTCGGCAGCCCCGAGGTGGTGACGACCGGCGACGCGCACCCCGCCACGGCCAACGAACGGCGCATCCGCGACGAGGCGCGGGCCACGGCCTTCGTGCGGCAGGCCTACGTACGCCTGCTCGCTCCCAAGACCGGCTGGTTGAAGGTCGACCTCGGCCGGCGGCGCACCGAGCTCGCCGATGGCCTCATCTACGACGACTTCGCGACCGGCGTGCGCCTCGTCGCGGACTTCGATCTCCTGCGGGGGTTACCGCTCCGGCTCTCGGCGCAGGCGGTCTTGCCCAACCACGACTTCACCGTCGGGCTGCGCTCGCCCCTCGTCGAAGCGAAGGTCGAGTGGGTGATCTCGATGATGGAGTCGCTCGGGCTGCTCTTCGCCTACTACCGCGACGGCGACGACAACTTCAGCCACTTCTTCTCCCCACTCGTCGGCGAGGCCGCCGTGCGCACGGCAGGACGGCTCGAGCCCGCGGTGCACGGCGAGCTCTTCGCGGTGGCCTCGACCCTCGGTGGCTCGAGCCGGGCCAACCTCTTCTGGGTCGGCGCCGCGGGGAACAAGCTCATCGGCGACCTGACGCTCTCGGGGACCTTCCTCGTGCAGCTTGGGACGGTGCGCGTCGACAACCCCTTCGCGCCGCTGGCGAGCCTGCCCGTGAGGTGGCCCGCCCTGCTGCCGCGCGCCGAGCGCCTCGAGATCGCCACGCTCGGCTTCGCGCTCGACACCTCGGCGCGCTACCTGCTCCGCGAGAACCTCACCCTCTCCGGCTTCTTCCTCTACCTCAGCGGCGAGGAGAACCCCTTCACGCAGGGCGAGCGCACGAGCGGCCGCTACGGGAGTTTCATCAGCGTGGTGCCCTACCTCACCCACACGAACCTCTTCTTCTCGGGAGGCCTGAACGAGACCTTCAGCGGGCGGCAGGCCTCGAGCTCGGGCCTGAACGGACGCGGCGTGATCGCGCCGGGGGCCGGGCTCGACTGGGAGATCACGGAGCGCGTGGCCGTCGGCACCACGCTCGCCGGCCTCTTCGCGCAGGAGGTCTCACCGACGGGAGGCCGCGTCTACGGCCTGGAGGTGGACCTCGAGGCGCGCTGGGAAATCGCCTCCTGGGTCAAGGCCTCGGTAGAATACGACGTCCTCGTGCCGGGGAGCTTCTTCGCGCAACGCGGCGTGGCGCACAAGGTGCTCGTCGGACTGGACGTAAGCTACGAGTACGAGCGTTGAGCCGACGAGGTAGCCCGTGCGCGTCGTGACCCGAGGTCGAGTGGCCCTGCTCGTCGTCGGCCTCGGGGGGGCCGCGTTGGGCGCGCCCCCGCGGCGGGACGGCGGAACAGCGCGCACGCCGTCGGCCCCGTCACCTTCCGCCAAGCCCCCGCCGGCGCGGGGCCGCGCGGCGCCCCCGGGGCCGCGTGCCGATCCTCAGAAGGCGGCGATCTTGAAGCATCTCGAGCTTCTGAGACAGCTCGAGCTCCTGCGGGACCTGGACCTCTTTCTGCGCGTTAAAAAGTGACCTCGGGCTGCGCAACCTGCGAGGCCGCAGCGTGTTGGGATGAGTGAACCACGGCCAGAGGAGCGAGCGATCACCGCCGTGAGCGACCGCGAAGGGGTGGGCGTCGTGCTCACGGGACAGCCGGGCGAGGCCGACCCGGACGTCGTATGGATGCTGGCCTTCCAGCGCGGGGATGAAACGTGTTTTCAGAAGCTCTACGACAAGTACAAAGCGCCCCTCATCGGCTTCGCCCTGCGCTTCGTGAGGCGACGCGACCTGGCCGAGGAGTTGGCCCAGGAGATCTTCATCAAGGCCTACCGCGCGGCGGCGAGCTATCGACCGGAGGCGCGTTTCGCGAGCTGGCTCTTCCGCATCGCGCGGAATCACTGTCTGAACGAGGCGCGACGACCCGAGCGGCGCAGCCCCCCCGAGGCGCTCGAGGAGACGCGGCACGCCTCGACGACGGGCAGCCCCGAGGCCGAGGTACGCACGCGCCGCGCGCAGCAGGCCCTGGACCTCACGCTCGCCCGGCTGCCGGAGAAGCAGCGCACCGCGCTCGTCCTCTTACGTGTGCACCATCTCTCCTACGAGGAGATCGCCGCGACCCTCGAGACCTCGGTGGGCGCGGTGAAGTCGCTGCTCAATCGCGCACGCGAGCAGCTCGTCGAGGCGCTCGCCCCGCACCTGGAGGGTGCCCATGACCTGTAGAGCCTGTCGTGTCCGCCTCGGAGAGCTCGTGGACGGCCGCTTGACGTCAGACGAGGCGTCGGCGCTCGAGGCGCACCTGGCCGCCTGCCCGACCTGCCGGGCACACCTCTCGCAGCTGCGAGCGGCGATGGCGCTCGTCGATGCAGAGCCGCGGATCGAGCCTTCCACCGGGTTCGACGCGGCCTTCGCGCGGCGCCTCGAAGCGGCGAAGCGCGGCGCGGCGAAGGAGACCGAGGCGCGTGGCGCCTGGTTTCGCAGCCTCCGGTTGCCGATCTTCGCCTTCGCGGTGGCCGCCTGCGTCGCGGTCGCCAGCGTCGCGGTGCTCCGGTACGGGCGACCGGTCCATCGCCCGCCGGCAACGCGTGGCGCCGTCTCCGACCTCGACGTCGTGCGGCACGTCGAGCTTCTCCAGAACTACGACGTGGTGGCCAACCTGGACGTGCTCGAGGACCTCGAAGTGGTCCAGGCGCTCGACGAGCTCGGCGCGGGGGGGCGGCCATGACGCGGCGCTGGGTCGCGGCTCTCGCCATCGCGTCGGTGCTCGTCGTCGGCGGAGCGGCGCGCGCGCGCGCAGAGGACGAAGCGGAGAGGACCTGGCGGTCGCTGAGCGACGCCGAGCGGCAAGAGCTCAAGCGGCGTCACGAGGTCTTTTCGAAGCTCCGCCCCGAGGAACAGGCGGAGCTCCAGCGCCGCCTGAAGCTCTATCTCGCCCTCGCGCCGGCCGAACGGGAGCGCCTGCGCGAGCTGCACCGGCAGTACTCGCGGCTCGAGGCCGGGGAGCGCCGACGCATCGGCGAGCTCTTCCGTCGCTACCAGAACCTCCCCGAGGCGCGACGCGCGAAGCTGCGGCAGCTCATGGAGCGCGTGCTCAAGCTGTCGAGGGGCGACCGCGAACGCTTCCTGAAGAACGCGGCCACCTGGCGCAGGCTCGACCCGGCGCAGAAGCAGCGACTCAAGCAGCTCTTCAAGCTGCGCGGCACCAAGCAGCGACCGTGAACGAAGCGCCCTCGCCTACTCCTGCAGCACTGGCGGTGAGCTCTCGGCCGGGGCGCCCTGCGCGTGCTCGGCGGACTGAGAGCGCCCGAGCAGGCCGCGCACCGAGACCAGCCCGAGGGCGTAGAAGAAGAGCCCCACCAGCAGCGTGCGCTTGAAGCCGACGTTCATGGCCAGCGCGATGGCCAGGACCGAGCCGAAGACCGACGCGGCGCCGTTGAGGCCCCAGGCCCACGGGACGAGCTCGCCGAAGCGCTTGCCCGCCCCCTGGATGGCGAGGGGGAGGAGCGTGCCCATGAGCAGCCCGAGCGGCGCGATGAGCGCCACGGTCATGCCGATGCGCACGGGCATCGGGAGCCCCACGGCGGCGTCGAAGACCACCGGCAAGAGCAGCATGTAGCCGACGAGCACGCCGGCGAGGAGGACGACGTTGCGCAGCACCACGCGGTCGACCCGGTCGGGGCCCACGTTGCGGCAGGTGTAGCTCCCCGCGCCGCTCGCCACGAGCAGCGAGAAGAGGATGATCACGAGCGCGTAGGTCGGGTGGCCGAGGAACAGCACGAAGTGCTGCATGAGCGCGATCTCGACGGTGATGTAGCCGGCCCCGAGGCAGAGGAAGTAGATGAGGTAGCGCGACTTCGCCAGGCGGTCGCCGCGCAGCGCGTCGCGCCGGAAGAGAAAGAGCGGCAAGACGAAGATCACGAAGACCAGGGCGGCCACGACCCCGAGGAGGATGAGCAGGAGCGCGAGCCCCACGTTGTGCTCGGAGAGCGCGCGGAGGTCGCGAAAGACCGTGAGCAGGTCACCCGGCTTGACGGTGTAGAAGAAGAACGGCCGGTCGTCGGGGGTGGGGGAGATGTCCTCCGGGTGGTACTCGACGAAGCCCTTCCAGTTGGGCTCGCGCAGAAACGAGGCGAGCTGGTTCTGGTCGGGCGCGAAGGGCGAATAGACCCGCGTGAGGCGGTTCTCGGCCACGTAGGCGTCGAGGCGCCGCACCTCCTCCTCGGTAAAGGGGCTCTTCTTGAGCAGGAAGGTCCCCATGCGGTCGTCGCCGGCGATGTAGAAGTGGCGCGCGTGCCCGGAGAGGCCGAGCCCGTCGAGCGCGGCGCGGCCGAGGACGAGCAGGCGGAGGAATTCGCGCCCGTGCCAGCGGGTCATGGTCAGCACGCCGTCGTCGGTGAGGTGCGCCAGGTAGTCACGGAAGGCCTCGCGCGTGTAGAGCATGTTCTCGGAGAGGGTGAAGGCGCCGGCGGCGGTCGCGGCCCAGGTGTCCACCAGCGTGGCCTGGATCGAGCTGTAGCGCTCCTTCGAGCCGCGGATGAAGCTGCGCCCTTCGCCGACCACCACGTTCACCTCGGGGCGCGTGTAGAGCCCGCCCGTGTAGTCGCGGAAGCGCCCCTTCATCACGTCGTTCACGGTGATCGGGTTCAGCTCGACGCCCGTCACGTCCTTCTGGCCGTAATAGAGCGCCGAGATCACGTCCGGCCCGCCCCCCGGTCCGATGATCAGTGACTTGCCCGGCTTGCGCAGGGCGTAGACCATGCTCGCCACCTGCACCTCGGAGAAGCGGCGCGTGGGCTCCCACTTCTGCGCCTCCACCTCCTTCGAGAAGATGCGGGTCGCGGCGGAGGAGTCCATCTTGAGCCAGAGGTGATCGCCCGTCGTCTGCTCGACGGTGATGCGCGAGAAGCTGTTCCACTTGGCGAAGATCACGCGCTCCTCGAGGGTCCCTTTCACCGACGGAATGCGCATGAAGGGGCTCACGGTGTTGACCACCGCCGCGGTGAGGCCCGCGATGGCGAAGAGCCCCGCGAGGCCGCCGCCGAGCGAGAGGAGCGCCCGCTCGGGGAGCGCCAGGCGAAAGAGCACGCCGGCCACCATGAAGAGCGCGCCCGCGAGCAGCACGGTGCTCGGCCCCCCGAGCAGGTCGAGGAGCGGAATGAGCGCAAGGCAGCCGAGGCCCGCACCGACGAGGTCGTAGAAGTAGACGCGGCTCATCTGCTCGCGGAGCTGGTGCACGACCAGCGTCACCACCATCCCGGCAAAGAGGAACGGGAGCGCGGCGAGGACGTAGATCGTGGTCAGCACCTTCAGGTTCTTCCCCACGAGCTCGAGGCTGACGGTCTGGCCCAGGATGTAGTGCAGGGCGAACGCGGTGGTCACCCCCGCCAGCACGCCGTAGCGCGTGAGGCGCTGGACGAGGCCCGCGCGGTCCGTCAGGCGCGGACGGAGGTAGAGGTAGATGCCCGAGGCGCCGAGGCCGAAGAGGCAGAGCGAGATCGCCAGGAAGGCGAAGTGGTAGTACATGATGACCGAGAAGATGCGCGTCAGCGTGAGCTGCAGCATCAGCGTGGCCGCGGTGGTGCAGGCCACGCCGGCGAAGAGCCATCTCGGATTCAGGGACTGGTTCGTCACGACACCGCCTCCGGCTGTGCCCCGGAGCGTTCGGGGGCCCCGGGGCGCGGCGGACCTTAGCAGGCGAGGGAGCGCGAATGAAGGGCTTTCGGGACGCGGTGGCCGTCGTGACCGGCGGAGGTTCGGGGATCGGCCGGGCCACGGCGCGGGCTCTGGCGGCCGAGGGGGCGCGGCTCGAGGTGGTCGACATCGTCGAGACGCGCGCGCGGGCGGTGGCCGAGGAGATCCGGGGGAGCGGGGGCGACGCGGTCGCGCACGTCGTGGACTGCGCCGACGCCGAGGCCGTAGCCGGCCTCGCCGACGCGATCTTCGCCCGTCGCGGGCGGGTGGACCTTTTGCACCTGAACGCGGGCGTCGTCTGCGCCGGGCCTGTGGAGCAGGTCCCGCTCGAGGAGTGGCGGCGCGTGCTCGGCGTGAACCTCTTCGGGCCGATCTACGCGCTGCACGCCTTTCTGCCGCGCATGCTGGCGCGGGGCGAGGGGCAGCTCGTGCTCACCTCGTCGGCGGTGGGGCTCTTCGGCGTGCCGGGGGTCGCACCCTACGTGACCAGCAAGTTTGCGCTGGTGGGCCTGGCCGAGGCGCTCGCGGCCGAGCTCGGCCCGCGCGGCGTGGGCGTGACGCTCCTCTGCCCCGGAGTGGTGAGCACCCAGATCCTGGACGAAGCCCCCTTCGGCCCGCGCTGGGAGGGGCTGCGCGGCAAGGTGATGCGCTTCTACGACCAGATGGGGGTGGAGCCCGAGCGCGTGGCGCGCGATCTCCTCGAGGGGCTCCGCACGGGGCGCTTTCTGATCGTCAGCCCGGGCTGGCACGCGCGGCCCCTCTGGTGGCTCAAACGGGCCTCCCCGGCGCTCCACGCCCGGTGCCTGGGCTGGTTCGGCCGCTTCGTCGCGCACGCCTCCGCGGACGCGGTGCGGGACGGCTGAGAAGCACGCCTCGCCGCGCGAGATCTCCCCTACCGCGCAGAGCGCTCCGCGCTACCCCCGCCAGACCCGTCCTACGATCCCGGCACCGCGCTCGTCGGAATCAGTCCCCGTAGCTTCCAGCCCGTCCTGAGCAGCCACGTTCGCGGCTCGAGCACCGGCGCGTCTCCGTCGGGCGGCACCGGCACGAGGTCCTTCCAGCCGGTGAAGTAGCGCGCCGAGCTGCACGCGTCCAGGTCGCGCTTCGGGACCCACTTGCCGCGCGCGACCCTATGCTTTCGCGAATTCTGGAGCACGTACGCGAGCGCCGCCTTCACCTCGCTCGGCGTCTTCAGGATGTGCTGGTGGTAGCGGTCCCGAAACACGCGCCCCTTGCGGCCCACCGTGCGGTTCAGCGCGTGCGCGAGCCTGATCGCCAGCGCGCGCAGGCCCTTCATCAGCACGTCCCGGTCCTTCGCCTCCGTCACGAGGTGCAGGTGGTTCTTCTGGATCGAGTAGTGGGCGAGGTTCAGGCCGAAGCGCCCCGCCGACTCCACGAAGGCGCTTTCGATCGCGCGGAGCTGCTTCTTGCTCCGCAGGTTCGGCAGCCCCTCCACCACCTTCATCGTGACGTGCACCGGAAACCTGCTGGCCAGAAGCGGCCGCGCCCGATGCGGCAAGCCGCTTCCCGGCCGTTTCTTCCGTCCCGCACCCTCGCGCTTCCCGCCCCACCGCCCCGCCTCCCGCATAGGCAACGGAAGCTGCTGCGCAGAACCCGCCGGCGGACGCGTGCCCGAAGTCCGCCCATCGCCCGAGGAGGATTTGCGTTTGCGTTCCAGCATGAATAAGGCTAATAGTAGCAAGGCGTCGGTATTGCGTCAAGCGATGTCCTTGCGCGTACACAAACAGTGTCGGCAATCTCCTTGCACGTACAACACACGACAACAACGATAAGCCCCCCTCCCCGCCGCACCGATCCACCGCCACCGCCCGCGTGCGCCCACCACCGCCCGGGCTCTCGCCCACCCCCCGTCGCCAGCCCTCCTCCCCAGCGCACCAATCCCCCCTGCCGCCCGCGTGCGCCCACCGCCGCTCGCCCCACCGCCGCCCGCCGCACCGATCCACCGCCACGCGACGCGGCGGACGGTGGGTGGGGTGCGGGCGGTGGTTCAGTGGAAGCGTACGAGCAGCGGACTGGGGAGGTGGCGGAGCCAGACAGGGGCGGGAAACGCGCGACCGGGCAGAGCGCCTGACGCTTTACAGCGCCTGCACCTGGAAGCTCTCCCAGGCGTAGCAGCCGCCGCGGTTGGCCACGAGCTCGCGGCCGCCGCCCCCCTCGGCCGCGACGTAGATGCCGAACCAGGTGAAGCAGGTGGCGCCGTTCTGCGCGCTCGGAGTGAAGGTGTTCTGCGCGTCGATCCAATCCGTCGTGGCGAAGAGGCGGCGGTCGCCGATCACGTTGACGTACTGCCCGTTGTCGGCGCGGAGCGCCATCGTGGTCGGGGTGAGCCAGACCCGGCGGAAGGTCTCCCAGCCGCCCACCGGACGCGCCGAGACGGCCTGCACGTCGTAGCCACCGCCCGAGAGGGCCTGCCAGATGAACCGGCTGTCGGCCGTGCGCAGCACCACGGGCTCGCCCTTGAGCTCGAGCTGCGTGAAGACCGTCGGGGCGGCGTATCCCGGAGCGAGCGTGCCGCTGCTGGTCCACGTCAGATTCCGGCCGTCGCTCGTGCGGAAGGCCAGCTGCTGCCAGCCGCTGTAGGTGACCTGGGTCAGCGCGGTGGCCGGGTCGAGGGTCGTGGTGTCGAAGCGGTAGAACCAGCTCGAGGAGACCTGCCCGAAGCGGCCATCCGCCGTGCGCAGGGCGAGCTTGTTGCTCCCGAGGTCCACGCGGTAGAGCACCTCGTCGCGGAAGATGCGCGGCCCAATGCCGACGAGGTCGCCGTTGCGCGGAACGGAGAGGTGCCGGCCGTCGGACTGGCGCAGCGCAACGGGACGGGCGTCGAGAGGCACGATCGTGAGATAGCTCTGGAGGGTGCCGTTCCCCTGGCCCACACCGCCGCAGCTCCCCACGATGCGCTTGCCGTGCGCGGTGCCGAAGAAAGCGACCGTCCCGCCGAGGACCTGGGTCAGGGTGAAGGTCTCCCAGCTCTGCAGGTAGTGGCGGTTCGCGTTCAGCGTGACCCCGTCGTTCTCGGCGGAGACGAAGTGTCCGTGGCGGGCGCGCAAGGCTACCTGCCCGCCGCCGAGCTCGATCAGCTCGAAGGTCTGGTCCGCGCCGAGGGTGGCCGAGGCGACCATCCCCTGACCTCCCTGGTCCTTGGCGCCGAGGAAGCAGCCGTCGCTCGTGCGCAGCGCGATCTCGGAGATGCGGTGGGCGTCGCCGTAGATCATGCGCGCCCCCTGCGCGTCGCGCGGGGTGACCACCTGGCCGGAGAGCGAGCTGCCGCCGCCGCAGCTCGAGTACTGCATGATCGAGATCGGGTCGGCGCTGGTCAGGTCGCGGTGACGGAAGATCGCGTCCTCGGTGCAGGTCGTGCCCTTGCCCGACTGGTCGAAGCGCGGGTGCTCGTGCATGAAGCCGAGGACGTGGCCCATCTCGTGGGTCAGCACCGAGGCGAGGCGCAGCTTGAGCCAGGTGGAGCTGTCGAAGAAGAGGTCGTTCATGCCGTCCCCGTTCGTGTCCTGGTCGCGCACGTAGTCGATGCGGATCTTCACGTTGCGCGCGGGTCGGGGGTCGATGGGGTAGAAGGCCTGCGCGGAGAAGTTCACGCTGGTGTCCATCTCGGGGCGGATGTCGAAGAGCACCTGCGAGGTAGTCCCCGTGCAGTTGCCGCCGTCCAGGTCGTCGCGGTGAATGAAACGCACGTTCGCGGCCCGCTCCCAGGCGCGGCGGGCGTGGCCCATGGCGTCGATGATGCGGGAGCGCTCGCTCCCCGAGAAGTCGCGCGAGATGCAGTACGAGAGGTCCAGCTTCTGCGTCGCGTTCCAGGTGGACTCGATGGCCGGCGGGCAGACCTCCCGCAGCGCGCAGTTCGTGGGCGGCGTGAGGCTGTCGCAGACAAAGAGCGTCTGGCACGAGCAGACCTGGCGGAAGGAGCAGTTGTTGAGGTCGGGCAGCCAGCTGAACTGCGGGTGCGGCGCGCAGACCGGGTAGACCGGGCAGAACTGCGGCACCGTCAGGGGCCGGGTCTGGCTATGCGCCTCCGAGAGGTCCACCTCCGGCGCGAGGCCCTCGCAGCCGGCGAGGATCACCAGGGTCAGGGCTGTCAGCTTCGTTCGTCTCATGCGGTCCTCCGTCGATGACGAAGGTGACGAATGCACGGCACGCGCCAGGCCGGGATCGGCCTACCGGCCCTGGAATTCAACGGGGTTGCGTGATGGGCGGGGGTCTGACAGGGGCCCGACGCGGCCCTGTCAGAGGGCTGTCAGAGTCTGACGGTCAGGGTCTGGCGCTCAGGCACCGCCGCGGAAGCGCTCGAGGCTGATCTGGAGCCGCTCCACCCAGCGGTAGAGCTGGCGCGGGCTGGTGCCGAGCTGGCGCGCGGCCTGGACCATGTTTCCGCCCGCGGCCTCGAGCGCCTGCTCGATGCTCGCCGCGTCGGGGACGGGCACGCCGCCGGGGGCGGTGACCTTCTGCCGGTTGGCCAGCTCGGGCGGCTCGGGCGACTCCGATGGCCGCGTCTCGTCCCCGTACCTCGTGTCGGCGCCGCTCGACGGGCCGAGGGGGGGCAGGTGCTCGAGCTCGATCGGGCCGTCGCCCGCGAGGGCCGCCGCGGTGCGCAGCGCCTCGCGTAGCTGCCGGATGTTGCCCGGCAGCGGTCCCCCGAAGAGCGCGCGGCCGGCGGCGGAGCGGATCGCGGCCCGGGTGACTCCCACCTGTCGCAAGAGGTGCGCCGCGAGCAGCCCCAGGTCCTCGCGCCGTCGCGCGAGAGGAGGGAGCTTCGCCACGTAGCCCGCCACGCGCTGCAGGAGGTCCGCGCGAAAGCCGGTGCCCGGCTGGTAGAGGTCCCGATTCGTGGCTGCCACCACGCGGAGGTCCAAAGGCAGGCTCTCCGTGCCGCCGAGCGGCGTCACCTTGCGCTCCTCGAGCACGCGCAAGAGCTTGGCCTGCGCCTCGGGGCTCAGGTTGGCCACCTCGTCGAGAAAGAGGGTGCCGCCGTCGGAGAGCGCGAGCTCGCCCGTGCGCGTCTCGGCGCCGGTGAAGGCGTTACGCCGGTGACCGAAGAAGGTGGACTCGAAGAGCGGGTCGGGGATCGCCCCGCAGTCGATCGCGCGCAGCGCCCCCCGCCGGCCGCTCCGCGCGTGCACCTCCTGCGCGACGACCTCCTTGCCCGTGCCGGTCTCGCCGAGGATGAGCACCGACTGCCCCGTGGGCGCGACGCGATCCAGCTCCGCCGAGAGCGCCGCCACCTCGGGAGAGTGCGTGCGCGTGGGACCGAGGAGACACGGCCGGCCAGCCAGCACGCGGTCGGCCTGCGCCTCGTCGACCACGCGGAAACAGAGCAGCGTGTGTCCGAGCTCGAGCAGGTCACCGTCGGAGAGCGGCCGCTCGCTCTCGAGCCGCATCCCGTTCAGAAAGGTCCCGTTGCGGCTCTTCTCGTCGATCAGCACCGAGAAGGTGGGCTCGCTGCGGATCGTGGCGTGGCTGGCCGAGGTGCGACCGTCCGCCAGCGCCAGCCGATCCTCCCCGTCGGAAACGGCTGCAACCCCCTCCTCGGCGCGACCGATTCGCAGGCTGGTGCGCGGGAAGAGCCGCACGGTCTGCGCCACGTCGGCGAGGAGGTCGTCGTACAAGAGGATCACGGTCAGCAGCCGGGCCTGCGTCCGGCTCGAGGTGTTGCCGGTGGTGACCAGCGTGCTGCGATCCGTCCGGCCCATTCCGTCACGCTACCATCGCCGGTGAGCAGCGCTCAAGGCGCGGGTCCGCCGCCCGGCGCGGGTCCGCGCGGCGAACGCCTATCGCCACGCCCCGTAGAGCGCGTAGGCCCCCCAGTACCGCGGGTGCGGCGGCACGAGGCGCCGGCGCCACTCCCGCTGCGCGGCCGCGAGCGCGCGTCCCGCGCCGACCCGCGGGAGGTCGCGGTAGAAACCGGCCAGGAGCCGCGCGGAGAAACGATCCTTGACTGTCCAGGAGGCCGCGAGCACGGCCCGCGTCCCCCCCGCGAGGAGCCCCTCGACCAGGCTGGTGCTCGGCACGCGCCGCACGCCGTCGCGAAAGCGCGCCGGGTAGGCTGCGGCGCAGGCCCCGAGCACCGCCACCGCCGCCGCCCCGGGCTGCGCACCCAGGCTGGCCACGCTCACCGCCCGACCGCCCCCCGCGAAGACGAGCTCCGGTGCCCGCCCCGCCTCGAAGCCCGGCAGCCCGTGCCCCGCGAAGTGCACGAGCCCGCCGGGCGCACCGAGGGCCCGCTCGAACCGCTCGGCCGTCGCGTTCTCGCCCTCGACGCGCTGGAGGCGAAACCCGGCCCTCTCGATCGACGCCAGCTCGTCCCGCGCGCCCTCGAGCGGGAACTCCTCCGTCGCCCCGCGATAGCGCGGCAGCAGCGCGATCGCGCTCTGCCGGAGCCCAGCCGCCGGACGCAGCAGGCCGAGGCACGGCGCCTGCGATACGGCTCGCTCCTCCACCACGAAGCGGAGCGGCGCGAGCGTCTGCACGAGCGCGTGAAAGGGCACCGCGCGCAATAGCCCGTCGGGGAGCACCACGAGCTGCGTCACCCCCTCGAGAACGGGCGTCGCGTCCTCGAGCAGCTCGCGGTCGAGCGCCCGCAGCCGGCGGAAGAGCTCCTCGGGCCGCTCCGCCTCGCCGAGCTCGAGCTCGTCCCGCGCCCCGATCACGGCCGCCTCGATCCGGGCCAGCGGCCGCGCCGGCAGCGCCCGCACCTTGCCCTTCACCAGGAGAAAGCGATGCAGCTCGCCCCCCCGCACGACGAGCGAGAGCAGCGCCTCCTCCGGCCGGAGCGCGGGCAGCGACGGCACCCTCCCCTCCCGCAGCGCCGCGAGCGCCTCCCCGCGAAAGCCCGCCGCGGCGAGGGCCGCTCCGACAGCGCGGCACTTCAGCGCCTCCCCGAGACGAAGCGCGAGCGCCGGGTCACGCTCCCGCGCGAACGCGAAGCGCGCGTCCAGCTGTCGGTCGCCCGTCGGTGAAGGTGCCGCTCCCGGATCTCGACGGCACCCGGCGCCGGCCAGCGCCAGCGCGAGCACGGGCACGAACGCCAGCCCGACGACCCGGCGAGAAACGACACGAAGCGAAGTCACCGGGGCAGTGTACCGCGCTCGCCGCACAGCGACTCGCCTTCCCTCGCCTTGCCTCGCCTTGCCTCCCGGGGCAGCGGGGTGTAAAAACGCCCGGGTTCACGCCACCGCGGGAGGAGAAGATGATGAACATCGGACGAATCACCGAGCTGCTCGGCAAGGAGTCGGACAGCTTGCTGACGCACGTGTGCAAGGGGATCCCCAAGGAGCAGCTTCACCTGCCGGGGCCGACCCACCTCGACGAGATGTTCGGGCCGTCGGATCGCAACGGGCAGGTGCTGGTCAGCCTGCAGCGCCTCTACGCCGGGGGACGGCTCGGCGGCACGGGCTTCGTCTCCATCCTCCCCATCGACCAGGGGATCGAGCACTCGGCCGCGGCCTCCTTCGCGCCGAATCCGGCCTACATGGACCCGGAGAACATCGTGAAGCTCGCCATCGAAGGCGGGTGCAACGGCGTGGCCTCCACCCTCGGCGTGCTCGGCCTCGTGTCGCGCAAGTACGCGCACAAGATCCCCTTCATCGTGAAGATCAATCACAACGAGCTGCTCACCTACCCTAACAAGCACGAGCAGATCCTCTTCGCGCAGGTCGAGCAGGCCTGGAACATGGGGGCCGCGTGCGTCGGCGCCACGATCTACTTCGGCTCCGACGACGCGGGGCGAGAGATCGTCGAGATCTCGGAGGCCTTCCACCACGCGCACGAGCTCGGGCTCGGCACGATTCTCTGGTGCTACCTGCGCAACTCGGCCTTCACCAAGGACGGCGTGGACCACCACACGGCGGCCGACCTGACCGGGCAGGCGAACCACCTGGGCGTGACGATCCAGGCCGACATCATCAAGCAGAAGCTGCCCACCCATAACGGCGGCTACAACGCGCTCAAGTTCGGCAAGACGCACAAGCTGGTCTACGACAAGCTCTGCACCGAGCACCCGGTGGACCTCGTGCGCTGGCAGGCCGCGAACTGCTACATGGGCCGCTGCCCGCTCATCAACTCGGGCGGCGCCTCGAGCGGCGAGGGGGACCTGGCCGAGGCCGTGCGCACGGCGGTGGTGAACAAGCGCGGCGGCGGCGCGGGGCTCATCTCCGGGCGCAAGGCCTTCCAGCGGCCCATGAAGGAGGGCGTCGAGCTCCTCCAGGCCATCCAGGACGTCTACCTCTGCAAGGACGTCACCGTCGCGTAGCCGGCACGCCGGCCCCCCCGGGCTCCCCCCCCCGAACGCCTACTTCCAGCGGAACGCGAACGACACCTTCTGCCCGGCCGCAAACGCGAGCGAGGCCTCGACCTGGTCCGCGCCCCCCGCGGGCACCTCGACGCGCTTGCCGGCCACGAGCGCCTCGACGACCTTCTGCCCGCGCGGCGCAGCCAGGGTGAGCACGAGCTCGCCGCCGTTCTGCGCGCGGTACTCTCCGATCGTCTCCCCCCCGCGCGTGGCCAGGCGCAAGAGCTTCGTGTCGAGCGTGAGCTGCGCGGGCACGCCCGTGGGCTGGATGCGCAGACCTCGGCCGTAGGGCTCCACCCCCGCCACGCGCAGCGTGCCGAAAAGGTACATCGCGTCGGGGTTCATGTTCATCACGGGCCAATCGGTCATCGGTGTCGCGACGCTGGTCCACGCCTGACCCGACTTGGACCAGGTGCCGTCGGGACCCGACCAGATGCCGAACCAGACCTCGGGATAGGTCCGGGCCTTGGTCGCATAGGACTGCCGCACGAGCGACTGCCACGCCCGCTGCGCCTCGCGCTTGGTGTAGGCCCAGGTCATGAGCTGCGAGACCCCCGGCCAGACCTGTCCCCCGGCGGTGAGCGGCGGGCCGAGCGGCGACTTCTGATCCAGGTCCCCGTAGACGCGGTCGAGGACCTTCTGTTCCTGCTCCGCGGAGAGGAGCCCGGACAAGAGGCCCCACGGCTGCGCCTCGAGGTCCACGCTCCCCGTACCGAGGTGCACGGGCTGGTCCTCTCGGTCCCGCAGCCAGGCGCGCGCGAACCACTCCCCCTGGAACTCGGCGCGCGCGGGGGCCTCGAGCTCCTCGGCGTAGCGCCGCATCCGCGTCGCGAGGGCCGCGTCCTCCCGTTCGATGAGCGTGGCCAGTCGCGGCAGCACGTAGAGCGCCATCTGGGTGTTGGGCACCGACTCGCCGTGCTGGATCGTGCTGGCCGTGTCGAACTTCGTCTCGTCCTGCCAGACCACGCCGTCCGACCAGTCCCCGTCCCCCACGCGAATAAGTCCGTGCTGCCCGCGCCCTACCACGGTGATGAGGTGCTCCACCGCGGCGCGGACGTGGTCGAGCACCGTGTACCCCGCCGCCCCCGGCGCCGGCGCCGCCTCCCGCGGGTGGAACCGCACCTCCTCGGCGAGAAAGGCGCGGTCCCCGGTGGCGGCCAGGTACTCGGACATCGCCAGCATGAAGAAGAGATCCAGATCCGACGGATAGCGGTGCGCCACTGCGTGCTCGAGGACGCCGTGTCCGTGGTAGGCGTAGCTGATCGCACCGTCGGCGGCCTTGGTCATGCCCATGATCAGCCGCAGGTTGCCGCGCGCCAGCTCGGGACGCAGGTAGACGAGGGGCAGCGCGAAGAGCGCCTGGTCGCGCGGCGCGCCGTCCAGCCCGTGCAGGTAGAGATAGGCCGAGCCCTGCGGCGTCATGAGGGTCTGGAAGTAGTCGAGGGTCAGGGTGGAGGAGAGCAGGTAGTAGGCGTGCCACGGAATCTCGCGCGAGAGCTCCGGGGCCTCCGGCGAGGCGAAATAGGCCACCTGCTGCTTCCAGTGGAGTTGCACGGCGGTGAGCGGATCGACCTTCGGGTCCCGGTGGCGGTCGAGCACCTTCAGGTCCTTGCCCCCCGGGAGGTAGCCGAAGGCGAAGCGGAGCTTTCGCGACTCGCGCGGCCCGAGCGCGAGGTCGTGCCGCATCACGAGCGAGGTCGGCTGTCCCCACGCCGGATGCAGCGGCAGGATCTCGCCCTGGCGGTCGAGCGACGCGCCGTCGGGGCTCGCCGGCCCCCCTTTGCCGTAGAAGGCCTTCTGATCGGTGTAGACCTGCACGGGGGCCTCGCCGAGCGACGCGAGGAAGATGGGCTGCGGATAGTGGTTCGTGGAGGAGACCTCGCCAGGGGGCGGTCGCTCCTCGCCCGGCCGCAGCAGGTACTCGGCCATCAGCACCCCTGTCTCGAGCGTGACCCGCTGGTCGAACGGCGTGTTGAGCGCGTTGCGGCTCGCGTCTCCCGGCGCCGCCAGAGGGCCCGTGCGCAGCTGCTGGAACTTCAGCTGGTGGCGGTTCGCATCCCAGACCTCGTAGTGACGGAGGTGCCGCATCGTGGCGCTCAGGTTCTCCACGACCACCTCGTCGACGAGGAGCGGATCGTCGCCCGGCGGCGCCACCACACGCCGCGTGACCCGCACCCCCTCGTGCTGCGTGACGTATTCCACGTAGCCCATGCCGAAGGTGCGACGCGCCTGCGCCCCGGCGGGCCGGTAGCGGTAGGCCGTGTTCCACGCGCGCCCTTGCTCGCCGATCACGCTGAAGCCGCCGCCGTGGTTGCCCGCCGCCGCGTCGATGCGGTTGTGGAGCGTCACCCCGCGCTCCTGGCTCGCGAGTATCACCTGCCCGTCGTTGGTCGCCACGCCGTTGACGCGGTCGTTGCCGAGCTGGTGCAGGTGGTCGCGTCGGTCGTCGGACTGCGAGTGGCGATACCGGGCCCGCGCGTCGGTGAGGTGGTCCAGCGTGTACTCGTAGGCCGGGAGCCCGGCGTCGTCGAGGCGCCAGAAGCCGAAGACGCCGCCCCCCACGCCGCAGTCCGCGAGCGCCTCGGGACGGTCGGCCGGCGCGGCCGTGCAGCTCTTCACCTCGCTCGGGCGCGGGAGGTCTTCGATCGGCGGCACGTAGGGGATGACGGAGTCGGCGCAGCTCGAACCCACCAGGGCGAGCAGGGCGAAGCGGAGGAATCGACGCATCGGCAGCTCTCGGCGAAGGACCGAGGCCGAACCTATCACGGGCGAGGGGCGGACGGGACCTGGGCCTTCTCGACGGCGTGGAGCCGCTGCGTGAGCTCGCGCTTGTACCGCGCCTTCATCAGGCGGTCGGCAGCCATCACCGTGCCCGAGGCGCCGAGCGACTCCACCATCCCCACGCCGGCCATGATGAAGCCGTTGTGCATCAGGCCCAGGCACGAGGCCGTGATCCCCGCCACGGGAGCCAGCGCGGAGCCGACCAGGATCCCCATGCGCGCGGGGTTCGAGAAGTCCTGCTTCATCGCCGCCCACCAGCGCTCGAGCTGGGCGGGGCGGCGGACCTGCGCCGCGAGCGCACGGCTATCCAGCGTGGCGAGCCGCTCGAGGGCCGCCCTGGCCGAGGCCGCGCTCAGCACGACCTTGCCCCCCTCGGGCGACGGCGTGGCGAGGGCCGTCAGGTGCTTCCGCGCGAGGCCCAGGAGCACGGCCTTCTTGCGCGACTCGGGCCAGCCCCGACTCTGCGCCTCGTAGACCTTGAGCTGCGCCTGGAAGGGATCGCTCAGGGCCAGCACCGAGACCTTGTCGGGGAGCTTCCCCTCCTTGAGCAGCACCTCGTAGCCGTGCTTGTACATGCCCACCGACAGCACTGCCGTGGTGAGCGAGAGGGCCACCGCGGAGAAGCCGAAGATCGTGCCCGCCATGAGGTTCTTCCCCTCGTGGAGCAGCGGGTCCACGTGGGTCAGGCCCCAGCTCGCGAGCCCGAATACCGGCACGAGCGGGATGAGCCGCTTCAGCCGCTCCTGCTTGGAGAAGCCCGAGCCGCCGAGAGCCTTCAGCTCGGCCCACTCGCCCATGAGGTCATCGAGCGACCCGGCCACGAACTTGGCCAGCGGCCCGAGGTGCATGAGCTCGAGCGTGTGCGCGGCGCCCCCCACCCAGACCATCTTCTTGATCAGCTGCTGGGCCTCGTGCGTGCGCTCGTCGGCATTGTCGAAGGACATGCGCTTCGCGGTATAGCTTCGCCGCATCCCGTCCAGCGCGGCGTTCAGGCGGCCGAGCTGCCCCTCGAGCGCGGCCGTGCGACCCGGGCCGCTCGCCACGAAGCGCAGATAGTGCGGCACCGCGCGCTCGATGAGCTCGGCGTCGGCCTCGAGGCGCTGTTGAAGCTGCTGCGGGGTCATCCCTTCGGGCGAGAGGAGCCCCATCTCGGCGGCGCGCTTGAGCCCCTGCTCGGTGGGCGTGAGGACCGGCCGCCTCCCCTGCACGAGCTGCGGCAGCCAGGTGGTCACGAAGTTCTCCTGGCTCGCGACCGAGATGCGCGCGATGGCCTCGAGCACGTCGTCGGGGGTGCGCTCCAGCCGCTGAAAGCGCACGTCCACGCCCGACCGCTTGAGCGCGGCGAGAGTGGCCTTGAGCGCCGGCTTCTCCGCGAGCAGCACCTGCAGCTCGAGCGGCAGCATCTGCGGTCGCTCCAGCTCGAGCGTGGCGACGTCGACCGTCTGGATCGCCCGCGCCGCCTTGGTCAGGCGCGCGACCAGTTCCTGGCCCGGGGCGCCGCGACGCGCCAGCCACTGCTTCACGTAGCTGTCCCCGAGGAGGTCGGCCACTCCGACCAGCCCCGGTCGCGCCAGCACCTTGCGCGCTCCGACGAAGGCGCGGGTCTGCGCGAGAAGTTCGGGAAGCTCCGCGCCCCCCAGGTCGCGCGGCAACCAGCCCGGGATCTCGTTCAGTCGGTCCGCGAGAAAGGCCGCATCGCGACGCAGGCTGGCGGGGGTCCGCAGCACGCGCCGCTCGCGCCAGGTCTGCGCGTCCACGGCAAAGACCGCCGTGCGGTCCAGACGCCGCTCCGCGAGCTGTCGCGACGTGGTCGGAGCCGGACTCGTCTCCGCCGGGGTCGCGGCCTCCTCCGCGTGCCACAGGGCCTTGGCGGCCAGAGCCTGCCCGAGCGGATCGGCGGCGCTGACGAGCTTCGTCTTGGCGGACGGAGCGAACCGTCCCGCCTTGAACCACGCGCGATAGCGCCGCTTGTAGGGGGCGACGGCCTTGCCGACCCGCTCTCCGACGCTCGCCTTCAGCTCCTTCAGATGCGCGACGACGCGCGGCTCGGCCGAGGCCGGCCCCGAAAGGGCGAGGGCGAGGAACAGACAGGTCAGGGCAGGTCTCGACCGCATGAAACCGACTCCACGCTCCGGTGAGAGAACCTCCCGCTGGAAATGCACCGGTCATGCCAGGCGGCCTCCCGCCCGAGCGCGTGCGATCGTTTGGTTTTTCCCGCGGCGCGTGTGGTCCGCAGTCGCCACGGGTGGCCGCCGCGATGGCCGCCGGGGCCACGCGCCGGGCCGTCCCCGCTAGCTACGAGTCCCCCCACTGCAGGGTGTAGCGGCCGCACCCCGAGGAGGTCGTCGGGGCGAAGACCCGCACGTCCGCGAAGCCGGAGGTGTCCCCCCCGCCACAGCTCGGACTCAGCTGCACCGACTCGGCAGTCGAACCGGCGTTCGTCGAGCAGCACCCCTTCGAGGCCGGCGTGGGCCCCGGAACGAGGTTTCCCGCGTTGCAGGTCAGGCTGACCGTCGCGCCGTTGTTGCAGGTGAAGAAGACGCACAGATCGTAGTTGGAGCCGGTCGGGACGGAGAGAGTGACCCGCGGCTGCACGTCGCAGAGCAGCGCGCCGTCCTTCACGTCGAACCAGTACCAGTCGAGGTCCGAGGCCGGATAGAGCACCGCCGTCAAGCTGTGGTCCAGGTTCGAGCAGTCGGTGGTGCCGGTGAGGCGCGCGCCCAGGTAGTTGTCGTTCGGCTCGTAGGCGTCGGTCGGGGGCGTGCCGCGACAGACGCCTCCCACGCACGCGTCGGCCGTGGTGCAGGGATTGCCGTCGTCGCAGCTCCCCGGTTTGGGCTGCTTCACGCAGCTCCCACCCTGACAGACGCCGGCGTTGCAGGAATCCGCCACGCTCGAGCAGTTCTTCGGGGTGCCGAGGCACTGCCCCGCCTTACAGGTGTCGCCCTCGGTGCAGGCGTTCCCATCGCTGCACGGGCCCGTCTTGGCCTGCGCCACGCAGCGACCGGCGTTGACCGCCCCGTCGTGGCAAACGTCGGCGAAGCGCGTGCAGTCGAGCTCCACGGCCAGCGTGAAGGCCCCCGCGGCCCCCGCCTCCTCGCTGTCCACGCCGACGATGAAATCTCCGTCCTGCGCCGGAGTGAAGGTCAGCGTGTGGCTCTTGCCGCTCGCCACGACCGGGCTCACCGCTCCGGTCTTGCCACCGCTCGCGCACCCCTTCTCCACCTCGGCCGCCACACACCCCGCGGCCGCGGGAAAGAGGTACGCCACGGCGGCAAACGAAGGGCTGAGGCGAACGCGGTAGTTTTGCCCCGCGAAGAGGCTCACCCGGTAGTAGGCCTGCGGGCCGACGAGCGCGGTCGTGCCGCCGCAGCGGAGCTGTGGAAACTCGTCGAGCAGCGCGACGGTGCTCCCCTGCACCGTCGCACTCCCCGTCGCGAGGGAAACGACCTGCGCCGTGGCGCAGCGCGCGACGGGGGGTGGGCTGTCGGGAGGACGCTGGTCCGCGACGAGGCTGTCCGGCAAAGCTCCGTCGAAGAGCGCCCCATCGGTGGCGTCCGCTCCTGCGTCGGAGCGCCCGTCGAGGAACGCGCCACCGTCGAAGGCCGCGTCCACCGCGCCGTCGTCCCCGGGCGTGGGGTTCACCTTGCCGGTGCTACAGCCCCACGCCCCCAGGACGACGCCGAGAACGACCGTTCCTCGCCTCAACCTCATCGTGCTGCCGCTACTTCACGTGCTCGAGCAGGCTGTCCACGTTCCCCACCAGGTAGTGCGAGAGGTCGCGCGGCTTCGGATTGCGCGGATCGCTCCAGTCGTAGAAGCCCTTGCCCACGGCCGACCCGTACTCGCCCGCCTTGACCATCCGCATCAGCAACAGCGGCGGATAGAGGCGCGGGTCGCTCGAGGCCTGATACATCTCGAGCGCGACGC
The DNA here is from genome assembly GCA_020848905.1 of Deltaproteobacteria bacterium. NCBI lineage: Bacteria > Pseudomonadati > Myxococcota > Myxococcia > Deltaproteobacteria bacterium. The sequence continues at coordinate 85,262 of JADLHG010000041.1, read as the reverse complement.
GCAGCATGGTCGGCGTGCTGACGAAGTCACCCAGCTTGAAGGTCCCCTGCGGGTGGCCGAGGCAGGTGTTGAGCCCGGCGTCCCCGTCCTCGACGGTGATCTTCCCCGCCTCGAGGAGACGCACGGCGTCGATCATCTGCGGGATGAGCAGGCGGTTGACCCAAAAGCCCGGGATGTTCGGCGCGAGGAAGGGCACCTTCTTCATCTCGAGCAGGGCGCGCCGCGTGGACTCCACCGTCTCGGCGTTGGTCAGCCGGCCCGGCACGACCTCCACGCCGGACATCATCGGCACCGGGTTCATCCCGTGCACGACGATCGAGCGCTCGGGGCGTCCGCCGGCCTGCGCCATCACGTCGATGTCGAGGCTGCTCGTGTTCGACCAGAACATCACCTTCGGCGGGAGCTGCGGCAGCATCTCCGAGAGGATGCCGCACTTGAGCTTCATGTCCTCGAAGACCACCTCGAAGAAGACGTCGCACTCCTTGGCCGCGGCCACGAAGGCGGCCTTCTCCTTGTGCACGTGGATCTTGGCCACCGTCTTGGCCACCACCTCGGGGTCCTCGAGCTTGTTCTTCTTGGCCACCTTCCCCGCGAGCTGCTCGCAGAAGGGCAAGGCTCCGGCCAGAATCTCGGCGTTGGCGTCGTGGCAGTGCACGTCGTGCCCGGCCATGGCGCACTGGGTGATCCAGCCCCGGCCCATCACGCCGGTCCCGATGATCGCGATCTTCATGGTGCTCCTCCTTGAGGGTGAGCTGCATCGGGGATTTCGCCCCGCAGATAATCCGCCTCCGCGGCCACGAGGGCCGTCGGCGTAATGACGTTCTCGAGCGCTATCCCCGCGGGAACCGCCGCGCGCACCGTCAGGTACTGATCGGTGAAGCCCTCGTAGCCCCACCGCCCGTCGGGGAGCTCGCGAGGCTCGCCCTCCCAGAGCACGGGGCGCGTCTGCCCCACCGCCCGCGCCAGCAGCGCCGAGCGGAGCTCCGCCGCGAGCTGATGTGCGGCCTGGCTGCGGGCGCGCTTGGTCTCCTCGGGCACCTGGTCGCTCATGCGAGCGGCCGCGGTCCCCTGCCGGCGGGAGTAGGCGAAGATGTGCAGGTGCGAGAAGCGCAGCTCGCGGAGCAGGTCGAGGGTCGCGCGGAAATCCTCGTCCGTCTCGCCCGGGAACCCCACCATCACGTCCGTGGTCAGGTTGAGCTCCGGAATCTGGGCGCGGGCGCTGGCCACGAGCGCGCGATAATGCGCGGCGTCCCCGTGCCGCGCCATGCGGCGCAAGACGGCGTCCGAGCCGCTCTGCAGCGGCAGGTGCAGGTGCGGACAGAGGCGCGGCTCTCGCCAGAGCGAGAAGAAGTCATCGGGGAGATCCCAAGGCTCGAGCGACGAGAGGCGCAGGCGCGGAATCGTCGTCTCGGCGAGCAGCGCTTCGACGAGCGCGCGGAGGTCCGTGCCCAACTCCTGCCCGTAGCCCCCCAGATGGACGCCGGTGAGCACCGCCTCCTTGCGCCCCTGGGCCTCGAGCGCGCGCACGTCCGCGACCACCTCGGCGATCGGCCGGCTCCGCTCGTCGCCCCGAGCCACGGTCACGATGCAGAAGGTGCAGCGGTTGCGGCAGCCGTCCTGCACCTTCACGAACGCGCGCGTACGGCTCGAGCGGTAGAGGTGCGTCTCGCGCGGGGCCTGCGCCTGCGCGGGCATCGTGGCCAGGTCCAGTCGGTCGGCGACAGCCTCGACGAGCCGGTCCTTGTCGCGGTTGGCGAGCACCAGGTCCACGCCGGCGAGCTCGGCCGCCTCCTCGGGGGCCAGCGTGGCGTAGCAGCCCGTGAGCACGAGCTTCGCCGCGGGGTTCTGGCGGTGCAGCCGGCGCACGAGCTTGCGCGATTTCCGCGCCGCCTCGGCGGTGACGGCGCAGCTGTTCAGCACCACGAGCTGCGCCTGGGCCGGCTCGCGGACCACGCGGTGGCCGGCCGTCGCGATCTCGCTCCCCCAGCGTTCGAGCTCGGCCTCGTTCAGCCGGCAACCGAGCGTGGTGAGGTAGACGTCCATCGGGCGGCATCATAGCCAAAGGAGGGGCCGGAACAAGCCCTGTCGCCCCCATGGCGCTCAGGCCCACGTCGCCGTCAGCGTCCCGAGGAGGGAGGGGCTCCGAGGGGCGGCGCGGGCTTGGTCGTGGCCCTGGCCGGCGGGCGGTCGCGCAGATAGAGGAAGTAGGCCCCCACGCCCGCCACGGCGAACATGAGCACGATCACCACGACGCCCACCCACTTGAAGATCGGCGCGGGGTCGCGCACGACGAGGGGGCCCATCGACTCCTCGGGGAGCGTCGGAATCGAATCCGAGCCGATGACGGGCAGCGACCCCGAGTCGAGCAGCGGCAGAGAGCTCGAGCCCGGGCGCGAGGCCGAGCCAGCGCCGAGAGCTGTCACGCCGCTCGAGATGCGCTCCGACGGCCGCCGCCGCGGAATGAGGACCGGCTCGGGGGCCGCATCGGAGATCCCGGGGAGCGAGCCCGTCTTCAGCCGGCGCACTGCTCCCGACGGAGCGCGACCGAGTCCCGGGGCCGGCACGGCCGGCGGCTCGAAGCCCGCCTGGTGGATCACCGTGGGTCCTTCCTCCTCGTCGAGCTCGGTGTGAATGACCAGCCCGTTCGCCCCCGGCTGGATCAATACCCCGCTACTCGCGCCCACGGCGTCGCGCGGCTCGGGCGGGGCGGGTCGCGCGAAGGTGGGGGCGGAGAGCGACGGGGGAACCGTCGTCGCCTTGACCGGCGCGGTGATGGGCGTGGACTCCTCGATCGACGCCGTGGCCGGCGTCAATTCCTCGAGCTCGGCCAGCGGCGCAATGGGGACGCGCGCAAAGGTTCGAACGCCCGTCTCCTGGCCCAGCGGATCGTCGTGGTCGGTGGCGTTCAACCCGGACCAGTCCTCCCCGTGCCCATCGAGCGGCGCGAAGGGCGTCGGCTCCTCGTCCGAAAGGATGCGGTGCTCCGCGGACGCCAGCCGCGACGGAGCTACCGGGGCGCCCCGCTCCTCGCCGGCCGCCGCGACCTCCGGCCGCGCGAGCAGGTGGGCGAAGGACTCCACCATCGTCGGCCCCCCCGAGACGAAGGTCTGCTCGTCGTCCCCATCCTCGGGCGCTGAGCTCGCCGCCAGCGCCGACGCCGCACGCTGCGGACGTCCCACCCGGGTGGCACCCGCGGGCCGTTCCGGAGACGCAGCACCGCCACGCACGGGGAGCGGCGCCGCCAGCCGCGCGACGGGCGAGGCCGGCCGCGCGGGCGCAGGGGGGCGCGTCGCCGACATGCCATCGTCGTTGCGTCCGTCCGGAAAGCAGCGCTGCATCCACTGGGCGAGGTCGTTCGAGATCAGCCCACCGCCAGCGCTCCGACAGTAGGCGGCCAGCTCGGCGTGGACCTGCTCCGCGCTCTGGTAGCGCTGCGATGGATCGCGCGCGAGGGCCTTGAGCGCGATGGCGTCCAGCGCGGCGGGGACCTCGGGGTTGACCGCCGACGGCTTCTCCACGGGGGCCTTGAGGAGCCGCTGGATCGTCGTGACCTGATTTGCGGCCAGGAAGAGGTGCTTGCCCGTCAAGAGCTCGTGCAGCACCGCCCCGAGGCCGAAGAGGTCCGCGCGGTGGTCCACCGGCCGCCCGAGGATCTGTTCCGGCGCCATGTAGCCGCACTTGCCGCGCACCTTGCCGTGGGTCGTCTCCTTCGCGCGATCGCGCACCTTCGCGATGCCGAAGTCCACGAGCTTCACCTCACCGGCGAACGACACGATCACGTTCTGCGGGCTGACGTCCCGGTGCACGATCCCGAGGGACCGCCCGTTGCCGTCCTTGCGGCCGTGCGCGTAGGCCAGCGCCTCGCAGACCCCGAGCACGATGTGCGCGGCCACGGCCACCGGGACACGCTCCCCCCGGCGCAGAAAGCGCTCCTGGATCGCCCGCAGGTCGAGGCCGTCCACGAACTCCATGGCCAGGTAATACGCGCCCTCGATCATGCCGAAGTCGAACACCTGGGCGATGTTCCCGTGGGTCAGGTGCGCCATGAGGCGCGCCTCCTCGATGAACATGCTCACGAACTTCTGGTCGCGCGACAGCGACGGCAGGATGCGCTTGATGCCAAGGATCTTCGAGAAGCGTTCCCCCCGCGCCATGCGCGCGCGGAAGACCTCCGCCATCCCGCCCACGCTGATGCGCTCCAGGAGTTCGTAGGGGCCGAACTGTTGCGGGGCCGCCGCCATGACGCGTGCGGCTAGGGTAGCACCATCGCGCCTCGGGGACGAATGGGGGTTCGCGCGACCCTCCCGGCGGTCCCGGCGGACCTCCCGGCGGAGACACCCCGCGCCCTCCTGCGGTCGCAACCCGGCCAAAGCACGACCCACAGCGTCAAGCTCGCCGCGGGCACGCGAGGTGCACCTCTCGAGCGCCGAAGCGCGATCACCGCGCAGGTGCCGGCCGCCCCCTCCTTCAGGGGTTGGCCCGAAGGGGAGACAGCCGATGGACCCGTATCGCATTCATGTCGTCGAGGACGAAGAGGTCACCGCCGCGGTGCTACGACAATCGCTCGTGGAGGTGGGCTACGAGGTATGCGGCGTGAGCACCCGCGGCGAGGAGGTGCTCGAAAGCCCCCTCCTGCCCCAGCCCGACCTCCTGCTCATGGACATCCAGCTAGCCGGGTCTCTCGACGGCGTGGATACAGCCGTCCGGCTCTACGAGGAACAGCGCCTGCCCGTCGTCTTTTTGACCTCGCACGACGACGACGCGACCCTCTGCCGGGCGCGCGCCGCCCACCCTTACGGCTTCGTGCACAAGCCCTTCGACCCCGAGCGCCTGAACATCGTCTTGGAGGTGGCCCTGGCCCGGCACCAGGCCCAGCGCGAGCTCTGGCGGGGCATCGCCCACCGCAGCGAGGAGGTCCCGCTCCCCGGCCAGCCCCACGCGCGACCGGCACCGGCCGACGCGCGCCCGAGGCCCACGGCCATCCTGCCGCGGGCGGCGTTCCTCGCGGAGGGGGCGCGGCGCCTGCGCGACGACCGCGGCGCGGTCCTCACCTGCTTCGACCTGGACGACCTCGGGGCGATCAACGAGCGACTCGGCCTTTCCGCCGGGGACCGCGCGATCGAGGAGTTCGGCGCGCTGCTGCTGGCCACGCGCCGCACGACCGACCTCGTCGGCCACGTCGGGACCGACGAGTTCGCGGTCCTCCTCGACGGCGCCTGGGTCCGCGAGACGAACGACTTCCTGCGGCGCGTGCGGGTCGCGCTGCGCTGCTTCGCGCGGCGACCGGACGCGGCCTTCGTCCTCTCCACGAGCGTGGGAATCGTCGCCACGCCTCGAGGACAGCCGGCCTCGATGGAGACGCTGCTCCTCAGGGCCTACCGGCGGATGTACGAGGACAAGTGGAGCAGGAAGGTGGCGCGAACGACGAGGGTGGAGGGGATGCGGCGCGCGACGGGGGCCTTTAGGGGGTGTCCCTAGCCCTCCATGATCTCCTTCTCCTTGCCCGCGACGATCTCGTCCACCTTCTTGACGTACTCGTCGGTGAGCTCCTGCACGCGAGCCATCCCCTTGCGCAGGTCGTCCTCGGAGATCTCCTTGTCCTTCTCCAGCTCCTTGAGCATCTCGTTCGCGTCCCGCCGCTGGTTGCGCACCCCGACCTTGGCCTCCTCACCCAGCTTCTTCACGTCCTTCACCAGCTGGTTGCGGCGCTCGCCCGTGAGCGGCGGAATGGGCAGCCGGATCACCTCGCCGTCCGAGGACGGGTTCAGCCCGAGGTTCGACTGCTGCACCGCCTTCTCGATCGCCTGGACCATGTTCTTCTCCCAGGGCTTGATCGTGATGAGCCGCGGGTCCGGCACCTGCACCGAGGCGATCTGGTTGATGGGCGACGGCGTGCCGTAGTAATCGACCTTGATGCCGTCGAGCAGCGACGCGTTGGCGCGCCCGGTGCGGCGCTTGGCCAGGTCCCGCTTGAGGGCCTCCATGGCGCCGTTCATGTTGTCCTTCAGGTCGTTGAGGATGTCGTTGACCATCGTCTTCGCTCCTTAACTGCGCTGCTCCACCACGCGGCTGCCCACGGGCTCGCCGGAGATCACGCGCCGGATGTTCCCTTCGGCGGTCATGTCGAAGACCACCATCGGCAGGCCGTTGTCGCGGCAGAGGGTCACGGCCGTCAGGTCCATCACCTGCAACCGTCGCTCCAGGACCTCGCGATACGAGATCTCCTCGAAGCGCACCGCGTCCGCATGCTTCTTCGGGTCCTTGTCGTAGATGCCGTCCACCTTGGTGGCCTTGAGCAGCACGTCCGCCCCGACCTCGAGCGCGCGCAGGGCCGCCGCCGTGTCCGTCGTGAAGTACGGATTCCCCGTCCCGCCGCCCAGCAGCACGACCTCGCCGTCCTCGAGCCGATGCACCGCCTCGCGCCGGGTGAAGGGGTCGCACACCTGCATCACCGGAATGGCGGAGAGGATCGACGCCCGGATCCCCTCGCGCACCAGGGCGTCCTGCATGGCCACGCAGTTCATCACCGTGGCCAGCATACCCATCGTGTCGGCCGCCGTGCGATCCATCCCCGCCGCCGCCATGGTCATGCCGCGGAAGAGGTTCCCCCCGCCGATCACCACGGCCACCTGGCTGCCGCGCTTGAGGACCGCGCTGATCTCCTGCGCGATGCCGGAGAGCACACGCGGGTCGATGGAGAGGCCGCCGCCCCCTTCGAGGGCCTCTCCGCTCAGCTTGAGCAGGACGCGCCGGTACGGAGTCGTCACTGCTGACCCGCCAGTTCCTTGATCTCCTCGGCGAAGTCCTTCTTCTGGATCACGATCCCCTCGCCCACCTCCCAGCGCACGAAGCGCCGAACCTTGCAGTTCTCGCCCACCTTGGCCACCAGCTCGGTCACGAGCCCCTTGATGTCCTTCTTGTTCTCCTTCACGTAGGGCTGCTCCATCAGGCAGACCTCCGTGTACCACTTCTTGATCCCACCCTCGACCATCTTCTCGATCACCGCATCGGGCTTGCCGCTCTCCTTGGCCTGCGCGATGCGGATCTCCCGCTCCTTCGCCACCGCGTCGGCGGGAACCTCGTCGGGGGTCATCCAGCGCGGCGCCATCGCGGCGATCTGCATCGACAGCTCGTGGACGAAGTTCGTGAACTCCTCCGTCTTGGCCACGAAGTCGGTCTCGCAGTTCACCTCGACGAGCACGCCGATCTTGCCGCCGGCGTGGATGTACGAGTGCACGAGCCCGGAGGCCGCGGCGCGGTCGGCCTTCTTGGCCGCGGTCACGAGGCCCTTCTTGCGCAGGAACTCGGCCGCCTTCTCCATGTCCCCGGCGCACTCGGCGAGGGCCTTCTTGCAGTCGGTGAAACCCGCCAGGGTGCGGTCACGCAGCTCCTTGACCATCTGGGCAGAAATCTCGCTCATGGCGACCTCTCCATCTTCGGTAGGGGGCGGCGGCTCCGGCGCGTCGTCGAGCGCGGAGGGCCACCGGGCATCTCGTTCGATCGATCTCGCGCTCGGCTCGCCGGCACGGCACCGGCGGGCCGAGAAAGGATCTTACTTCTCGTCCTCGGGCTCCGCGGCAGCCTCGGGCTCGGGACGCGCGCCGCCTCGACGGGAGACGACCTCGACCTTGGGGCCGTCGCCGCCGGACGAGACGCGGATCGGCTCGTCGCGAGCCTCTTCGCGCACGTCGCGATCCTTCACCGCCACGGCCCGGTCGCGACCGAGGCGTTGACCCAGGATGCACGCGTCCGCGATGCGCGAGGCGAACAGGCGAATCGCCCGGATGGCGTCGTCGTTCCCCGGAATGACGTAGTCCACCACGTCCGGATCGCAGTTCGTGTCGGTCACCGCCACGACCGGGATCTCGAGCTTGTTGGCCTCGGTGATGGCGATGCGCTCCTTCTTGGGGTCCACCACGAAGACCACCCCCGGAACGTTCGACATGTTCTTGATGCCGCCCAGGTTGCGCTCGAGCTTGATGCGCTCACGGTCGAGCCTGAGGAGCTCCTTCTTGGTGAGCTTCTCCGAGTTGTTCGGGTCGCCGACCTTGGACTCGATGGACTTCAGGGTGTCGATGCTCGTTCGCACCGTGCGCCAGTTGGTCAGCGTGCCGCCGAGCCAGCGGTTGGTGACGAAGAACATGCCGCAGCGGGCCGCTTCCTCGCGGATCACTTCCTGGGCCTGCTTCTTCGTGCCCACGAAGAGCACCGGCTGGCCGTTGGCCACCGTCTCCACCACCTTGTTGAAGGCGCTGATGAAGAGCGGCAGGGTCTTCTGCAGGTCCACGATGTGGATGCCGTTGCGGGCTCCGTAGATATAGGGACGCATCTTCGGGTTCCAGCGCTTGGTCTGGTGCCCGAAGTGCACGCCCGCCTCGAGCAGCGCGCGCATCGTCATCACCGGCTCGTCTTGCAGAGCCTCCTTCATGGTCTTCGCGGTCGACATGGTCTCTCCTTGGCGTTGTGCAGAACGTGTCTGCAGCCTCCGCCCTCGGGCTTGCTCCCGCTCGACTCCCATATATAAGGAGCACGCCGTGCGGGTCCCTCGGGCGTGTGATTTTCCCGGGCCGTGGGCACCCGAGCTAAGTTGGCCGGATCCCTAACATGCCCGGTTTTCCGTTGCAACCATCGCGCCGGCCCGGCTTGGTGGCGCCGAGGCCGGGGGCGACGGCGGTAGCGGGCACCGAGGCCGCAACCGCCGTCGTCACCGAGCTGGCGGGCGGTCCAGCCACCGGGGACCTGTTTCTGCGTACTTCGCCCGCTGGCTTCCAGGTTTTGCTGGCACGAACAGTGCAGCCGCCCCAGGCACCAGTACGGTTGCGCTGACTGCCACCTCGGGACGGACCCGGAGAGCCTCACGATGAGCACGCGAAGAAGGACCCTTCCGTTCCTGGCGCTCCTCGCCCTCGGATGGCTCCCGCTCCACGCGGTCACCGGGCCCGCGGCCTCCGCCCGCACGAAGAGTGCTGCGCCCTCCCGGGCCCCCATGGGGAACGAGCAGGTGGTCTTTTGCGGCAACAAGTCGCCGGAGCGGGTGCAGCGCGATTTCGCCGCTCGGATCGCGAACAACGCGGTGGTGATCGGCACCAAGGCCACGCGGGCCCAGTACGAGGCGCTCCAGGGCAGCGCGGGGCTGGCGGGCCTGGACCTCCAGTTCCACGAGCTGGCGGGGGTGATCACGCTCCAAGCGAAGAAGGTCCGGTCGGTGGGACGGATCGTGGTCGCCACCGCGGGGACCGCGGACATCCCCGTCGCCGAGGAGGCGGCCCGGGTGGCCGAGGCGATGGGCAACAAGGTGCTGCGGGTCTACGACTGCGGCGTGAACAAGCCCGAGAAGGTCCGCCAGAACAAGCGCGCGTTCAACGCCTGCAACGTGGTCATCGCCGTGGCGGGGATGGAAGGGGGCCTGCCGAACGCGATCGCCGCCACCACGAATAGGCCCGTGATCGCAGTACCGACGAGCGTCGGCTACGGCACGGGCCTCGGCGGACTCGCCGCGCTGATGGGAATGCTCAACGCCTGCTCGCCCGGCATCACGGTGGTGAACATCGACAACGGCTTCGGCGCGGCCTACGTCGCCGACCGGATCAACAAGCAGTCGGCCGGGCGAGGGCGAGGAGCGGCGCGCCGGTAGCCGCCCGGAGCAAGCCGATTCTTCGGCACCGGACAACGAATCCCCGGCAGCGCGGACCACCTGAGATCTTAAAGGCAACCGCTCGGGCAGGCCCGGTCGCGTGCCGACAATTCGGCACCTGAAGGCACTCAGGACGCACCGGCGAGTGCCCGCGGGGGCTCGCGAAGCGAGGCGGCCGGCTACGACGAACGACATGCCCGGCAGCCGAGGCTGCGGTATTTTCGCGCAATATCAAAAGATTGAATACCTTGCGGCGCTCGAGCTCGCCCGGCCTCGCCCCGCGGTGGACGCCGTCCCGCGGGACCTCACTACATTGCGGCACATTGTGTGCATGGCGCTTTCTCGCACAGGTGTCTTCGGGGGACCGCCATGGGAAGAGCCAGCAACCGGCACGGCACGCTCGTCCAGTACGTCGCGCTCACCGTCGCGACCGTGGCTGTCGGGGCCGGCGGCTCGACGGCCATCGGCGGGATTCAGGGCAGCGAGCACGACTTCTCCGCCACCGGCTGGGCCCAGGGACAGATCTGCGTGCCCTGCCATGCCCCCCACAACGCCAGCACCAGCTTCCGGGCGGTTCCGCTCTGGAACCACGCCGTGACGACCGCGACCTACAAGGTCTACACCAGCGAGTCCACCATCCAGATCCCGGGGGAGCCCGGCGTCCTCTCGAAAGCCTGCCTGAGCTGCCACGACGGCACGATCGCGCTCGACGCGTACGGTGGCGCCACCACCGGCTCGAACTACCTCACGGGCCCCGCGAACCTGGGAACGGACCTGAGCGACGATCACCCTGTCGGCGTCCTCTGGGCGCACCAGACCACGGCTTCCGGTGCAGGAGCTCCTCCGTGCTCGAACTGCCATGCGGCTCACGGGATGGGAGGGGGGATGAAGAACCCAGGACCGGTGTACTTCTACAGCCGTCGCGTGGAATGCCCCACCTGCCACAGCGTGCACAACAGGGCCAACCTTCCCCGGATGCTGGTCAAGAGCAACGCCCGCTCCGCCCTCTGCCTGCACTGCCACGGCAAGTAGTCGTCCGGCGGAGACCGTCCGGCCGACGCTCGTCGTACGCGCTTCTGCTTCCTGACGAACCGGCTACCTCCCCACGAACCGGCGGAGGAGCTGCGCCTTGGCCGCACGGTAGGCGTCGGGGCTCAGCTCGCCCCGGTCGGCCCGCTCCTTGAGCTCGCGCAGCGCATCCTCCAGCGTCTCCGCCGGGGTCAGCGCAGCGCCGGAACTCCCCTTCGCAGGAGCCGCCGCCGCGGGGCGCGCGAGGAGACGCGCGGCCTCGGCCCTGATATCCACCAGCGTGAGCTTCAGCTCTGCGTTGCCGTACCAGTGCGCGTAGGCCGGGTTCTGATGGAAGGCGCCCTTCACCGTCTTGGCCAGGTCGAAGAGCTTCATCTTGAAGAAGAGGCGCTCGAGGTGCGAGGTGTCCTCGTAGAGCATCTGGCCGTCGAGCACCAGGGCGTGACCGCGCTGCGGATGCGGTGGCCGCCGCCCGGGCATGGGGTCCAGCTTTCCGCGCCGCGCCACCTCGCGGATGACCTGCTCCGCCTGCCGCACGAGCGCCACGCTCTGCTCGCGGACCTGGTCCGCCCGCGCCAGCTCTCGCGCGGCAAACGCGCGAGCGTGGCAGCGCGCACAGACCTTCAGCATGTGCTCACGCTCCCACACGAAGCGCGCCTTCGCGTGGAGCTGGCCGGTGGCGCTCATGGTGAGGCCCCGGGAGACGTCGTGGCCGCCGTCCGGCAGGTGGCAATCCTGGCAGGTAGCTCCGCGGCCCTTGCCGAGGGTGGCGTGGAGCATCCCGTGGCGCGAGGTCTGCCACATCTCCCACTGCGGGTGATCCGGACCCATATGGCACTTGGAGCAGACGGCCGGGTCCCTGGGCAGGCGGCGCTCCGTACCATGGTTGGAGTGGCAGGTCGCGCACGAGCGCTCCACCTCGTGGCAGCGATTGCAGCCCACCTCGGCCATCGCCTGGGTCTGCTTCAGGAAGCGCCCGCATTGCACGGCCGAGATCGGTCGCGCGCTCGAGGCGTCGTGGCAGAAGCGGCACTCGCTCTGCGTCCGCCCGGAGAGGGCTCGCGTGCAACCCCACCCCGAGTGCAACCCGAGAGCCCATGCCGACCCGAGACGTGGCTCCGGTGGGCCTCGCGGTGGCACCGGCCACAGACTCCGGCCCCGACGTAGGCCTCCCCCTTCTCGATGCGGCGATGGTCCGAACCATGACACGCGGCGCAACCCACCTTGGCGCGAGCGTGGGCGCTGGCCTGCCAGACCTTCACGTGGGAGGGGGTCTTCTTGCGGTGGCAATCCAGGCACGAGCCCTCGCCCGCGGCGTGCAGGGCGCTCCACGGCCAGAGCCCGGCCACCAGCGTGAGCCCCGCGATGGGCGCGCGAGCCTTCATGGGAGCTCCAGCCGGCGTCGAGCCTCTCGATAGTCCAGGGGAGTGATCAGGCCCTGGCCGCGCCAGCGCCGCAGGAGCAGGAGCTTGGCGCGCGCCGCGGGACCGAACGTCGGCCCCGGTTCACCCGCCAGTCCGGAGACCACGTGGAGGCGCTCGCCGGCCACCACGACGAGGGTGCCCCCGAGGGCTGCGAAGAGCCCCCGAGCGTCGTCGGCGAATCGAGCTTGCTCGTGACCCTCCACGTAGAGTCGCCCATCCGCCAGCACGAGGCGGCCCGTGGGCGACACGGCGAGAGTCCTGCCCGGCACGGGCAGCGTGCCCGAGCGCGTCTGGGTCCACGGGTCGATCCAGCTCACGCCGATCGGTCCGCTCCCCACCAGCAGCCGCTCGCCATCGGCGGAGAAGCGCACCTGCCCCGCCCCGAGCGCCACGCGCGCGGCGACGACCTCCGCTCGGGTCTCCAGATGACGGACGGTCACCACGGTGCTGGGCGGAAACGCTGGCGGATCCTTGATGCTGGTGTACGCGATCTCGTCGCCGAGAGGAGAGAGCTCGAGCCGCAAGAACTCAGCCAGGCGGTGCCCCCAGAGGCGCAGGTGGCCTCGCTTGAGCTGCGCCTCCCCCAGCCGCTCGCTCCTCACGGGCTTCCCCGCTCTCCACCGGTGGAGGTCCATGCGCAGCTCCCCGGCGAACGAATAGACCTTGATCGTGAAGCCGAGGGCCAGGAGCTCGTCGGGGCCGAGCCAGGCGAGCCCGACCACCTCGCCGGGAAGGAAGGTCGCCTTCGAAGCGGCGCCCCCAAGAGCGTAGACCTCCACGCGGCTCCGCCCGCTCTCGACGAAGGACGCGGCGAGCCTCTGCCCGTCCGAAGCCCAGGAGAGCGCCGAGGGCCTCGCGCGGGCCAGATCGCGAACGCTGCCATCCACCAGGTCGCGCACGACCAGGTCCTCGGCTCCGATGGCCAGCCGGCGCCCAGCGGGATCCAGGGCCAGCACCCGCGCACCATGGACGCCGCCGCGCGACGCAAGCAAGGCACCACGGGGCAGCGAGCCCGAGAGCAGCACTCGGCCACAGCCCGGCAAGAACACGAGCCCTCCGAGGAGAGCGAGCAAAGACCTCTGCAGGCGGAGTCTGGAGCGGCGCGTTCCCTTCATGCCCTGACCTTCGAGCCGCGGGGGGGAGCAGCCCGCGCAGCCTGGACTAGCCCGTTGCCTTCGGCGCGTCGGGGCGAACATCGGGAAGACCGTGACCGGTGCCCTCGCACCCTGCTCACGGCCCGAGAACCTACCACGCCCCAGCGGTGCGGAGCGCGGCGGCGGCGCTCAGAGGTCGAATCGCCGGCCCAGGTCCTTCTCGCGGCCCGGATCGACGATCGGGCCGTCGCGCAGCAAGACACTCCCGTCGAGCTGCGCCGGGTCCTTGCCCGGGAAGCCGCAGCCCGTCCTGTAGGCCGTCACCATGGCCTGCACGCTGCCGCAAACGATCGGTACGTTCTTCGTGAACGTCCCATCGACATAGCAGGCGCACTCTGGCTTCCCTCTGCAGTAGATGCCATAGGTCTTGCTGTTGCAGATCGCTGCGCACACGCACTCGCTGCACTGGATCTGGCAGGACCCGGGCGTGGTGTCGTCGCGTCCGCGGCCGTCGTGCGGCCAGGCCGTCGTATCGGCAAGGTCGGCGTCGGCGATACCCCCGTCGAGGACCCGAGCGTCCGGAGAAGCAGGCGAGGTCGAGGTGCACGCGCCGCAGGCAAGAACCAGGATCGCCGTCACGCAGCCACGCCCGGCCCCGCGGCTAGATGTTGAAGAAGTCATGTGCCTGCCCCCTCCCGGCAGTGAAGCCTCAGGCCCAGCCCTTACAGCAGCTGCTCGGCCTTCACCTGCAAGTAGCGGTTGATGAGCTCCGGCGTGGTCTGGCCCGGATGGATGTCCAGGACCAGCGCCCCCATGCGCTGGAGGTGCGAGACCATGTGCTCGCGCCAGGTGGCGAGCTCCGCGGCGGCGCCCACCTGGTACATCTCGCGGGGCGTCGCGGGGGCGCTGTCAGCGAGGGCGAAGAGATCCGCATCGCGCGTGAGCAGGACCAGTGGCAGGTGCCGGCGGAGGAGCACCCGCAGGTGCGGCTTCAAGAGCTCGAAGCTCGCCGCGTCCATCACGTTCGTCAGCAGCACCACGAGGCTGCGCTGCCGCACGCGCCGCTGCACGGTCAAAAAGGCCGCCTCGTAGTCGGGCTCGGCCGACGAGACGTGCAGGTCGTAGAGCGAGTGCAGGATCGCCGTCTTCGAGCGCAGCCCGGTGGCGATGGGCAAGAAGGTGTGGACCCGCTCGTCGAAGGCCAGCAGCCCGACGTTGTCCCCGAGGTCGAGCGCGAGGTGGCTGAGCATGAGCGTCGCGTTCAGCGCGTGGTCCAGGTTCGAGAGCCCCCCCCACTCGCCCGCCATCAGGCGGCTGCAGTCCACCATGAAGAAGACGTTCTGGTTGCGGCTCACCTGGTACTCGCGCGTGATGAGCTTCAGGTAGCGCGCCGAGGCGAAGGGGTCGATGCGACGGTAATCGTCGTCGGGCTGATAGTCCCTCAGGCGGTCGAACTCCTGGTCCTGGCCGCGCCCGCGGGTCAGCCGGAAGCCCATCAGGTCGATCCGGTTCCGGCGCGCGAGGAGCGCGTACGTACCGAGCTTCTTCACGTCGGGGAAGACCTTCATCGCGTGCGGCAGACTGACCACGTACTGCCGCCGCCAGAGCTTGAGCAGGCTCTCCACGCGCAGGTAGGTGCGCCCCGCCTCGAAGGCCCCGCGGGTCCTCGGCACCACGCGATAGGCGAAGGCCTGCCGCTCCTTCGACCGGATCACCCCGGCCGCGGGGAGGCCCTCGACCGACATGCTCGACGGGAAGGACTCCACGACCCGCACGTGCAAGCGCCGGCGCGTCAGGTTCTGCACCACCAGCACGAAGCGGTTGGTCGTCCCGACCGAGAGGTTCGTCGGGCCGCGCCGGTCGAGCTTGAGCTTACGCAGGCGCGGCAGGCTCACGAGGTCGGCGAGCGCGAGCAGGAGCAGCACCGCGTCCGCCACGTAAACCCAGGGCCGCACCACGGGCAGCACGACCCCGAGCCCCCCGAGGGTGGCGGGGCCGAGCAGCAGGAGGAGCAGGCGGCCGGTGGGGATCACCTGAGCTCCGGGACCTCCACCGAGGCCAGGATCTCACGCACCACGTCGTCGGCGGTGAGTCCTTCGATCTCGGCGTCGGGGTTCAGAATGATGCGGTGGCGGAGCGTCCACGGGGCGAGCCGCCGCACGTCGTCCGGGTTCACGTAGTCACGCCCCACCATCGCCGCGGCGATGCGGCTCGTGAGGAGCAGCGTGACGCTGGCCCGCGGGCTCGCGCCCAGGTAGAGGCTCCCCCACTTGCGGGTCTGGGCCACAATCGAGGTGATGTAGTCCACCACGCGGTCGTCCACCCGCACCTCGGCGCCGCGCTGCTGGAGCCACTGGATCGTCGTCGCGTCGCAGACCGCGCGCAGCCCCATGCGGCTGAGGTCGGTCACGTCGAAACCCGCCGCGTAGTGCGCGAGGATGCGGTTCTCCTCGGCCTTCGCGGGGTAGCCCATGCTCAGCTTGAACATGAAGCGGTCGAGCTGCGCCTCGGGGAGCGGATAGGTCCCCTGCGACTCGACCGGGTTCTGCGTGGCCATGGTGATGAACGGGCGCGGGAGCGCGTAACCCTGGCCGTCCACCGTGACCTGGTACTCCTGCATCGCCTCGAGGAGCGCGCTCTGGGTCTTGGCCGGGGCGCGGTTGATCTCGTCGGCCAAAAGGAGCTGCGTGAAGACCGGCCCGGGGCGGAAGACCAGCTCGTTCCGCTTGGCGTCGAAGATCTTGTTCCCCGTCACGTCCGAGGGCATGAGGTCCGGCGTGAACTGGATGCGCTTGAAGCCGAGCGAGAGCACCTGGGCCAGCGTCCGCACGAGAAGGGTCTTACCGAGCCCCGGCACCCCCTCGATCAAGACGTGCCCCTGCGCCACGAGCGCGATGAGCACTCCCTCGATGATCTCCTCCTGACCGACGAGGACCTTGCCCACCTCCTGGCGGATGGCCTGCATCACCTCAGCGAACCGTTGTTCGTCCACGCTTTCCTCCGGCAGAAGCGCCGCGTCCGAGCGCGGCCAGTAGCTGACTCAAGCGAAAGTGTCTCTGTACGTCGCGCCCGTCGGGCGTCGGGGGCGCGGCGAGGGTCTCCTCCACCTGGACCAGCGTGGCCTCGACCCCGGAGGCCTCGCGCCCGGTGCGCGTGGCGAGGAGCGCCGCGGTGGGTCGTGGAACGCGTCCGCGCATCCCGTCGCCGCGTGCGGCCGATCCCGCCCCGGCGTCGCTGCCCGCCTCGTGCCCCTTGCCGGGTCGCCCCTGACGGCGCGCGCGCAGCCGCTCGTAGAGCTGCCGCAGCACGTACTGCGAGTGCTGGCCGGCCTGATAGAGGTGCCCGAGGGCCCGCGCGTGCTCGGCGAAGGCCCGCCGCCGCACCACTACGGGCAGGTCGGTCTCCCCGAAGCGCGGCGTGACCATCCAGTAGACCAGGATCAAGAAGAGCAGCAGGTGCACGAGGAGCGGCCCGAGGTGCGCGCGCTTGACGAGCTCGAGGAGCGCCCCGCCGTGCCGGACCTCGAAGAAGGCGATGCGCGCCCCCTTCGGCACCCGCGCGGCGAGCCAGCGGCGGAGCAGCACGACCAGGTCGTCGCGGTCGAGCTCGTCGTTCGCGAGGAGGTCGCTGTGCGCCAGGACGAGCAGGTGCCCGGCCTCGACCCCGTGCTCGAAGGCCACCGCCTGTCCCTTTTCCCCCGCGAGCTGCCGCGCGGTGGTCGGGACCTTGAGCGTGCAGGCCGCCGCCTTCAGCACCAGGTCGCCGTCGGCCTCGGCCTTGGGCTTCGCGTACCGGAACTGCCGCTGGATGGTCAGCTTGCCGAAGGGCACGTCCTTGCAGAGCGCGTCGTCGACCGCGAGGGGGGGCGCGACGACGGCCGCGCGTCCCGCCTTGGTCCACTCCAGAATCGCCCGGGCCTGCAGGCGGTCCACGGGCCCCAGCGAGACGACCACGTCCACGTTGTGGTCGAGCTCGCGTGGGGAGAAGACGCGCACCACGCGGTAGCCGAGGTCCTCGAGCAAACGATAGAGCACCTTGGCCCCGTCGCCCTTCTTGCTGAAGCTCGACGGCCCCGCGGCCTGCGCCACTCCGCCCACGAGCGCGACCGCCACCATGCCGGCGATCAGGCCCCGCAGCACGGAACGCGGTCGAGCGGGAGAGATCGCGGCCGAGCTGAGCCTCTTCATCGTCAGGCCCCCACCCGCGCCTGCGCCACGACCAGCGCCTCCAGCCGGTCGTAGTCGGCCCGCTCGGGGGTGCGGCGGCCGAGCACCGCCGCCTCGGCGACCCGCGTGAGCTCCGCGAGCAGCTGCCCGAGCGACGGCGCGTCCTTCAGGCGGCGCACGTACTCCCAGTTGGTGATCGAGGGCTCGAGCGCCAGGTGACCCGCGCGTTCGAGCGAGAGGAGGCAGAGCCGATGGAGCGCCGCGCAGGCCTCCGCCACGCGCCCCTCGGCCACGAGCCTCCGGCAGTCCGAGAGGTCCACGCTCCACGGGCCGCGTCGCGCCGGCGCCGCCGCTTCGTCGGCCTCTTCCTCGGGGGGCACCTCCTCGGGCCGGGGCTCCTCGCGAAAGCTGCCGCGCAGGGCCAGGATCAGCGGCACGAGCATCGCCGCGATGATCACCGCGATGAGCACGTAGCCGAGGCCCGCGGGCAAGCCCGGAGCGCCGACCCCTGGGCGCGGCCCCGCCCCCTCTCCCTCGCCGTCGCAGCCCTTCGGGGGCGGAGGGGTCTCGGCCCGTCGCTCGATGCCGAGCTCCTTGTAGATGCGCGAGAGCCGCTCTTGCGTGTCCTTCACGTCCGGCTTCTTGGCGAGCGCCGGCGCGACGAAACAGACGACGAGCAGGATGAGAGCCGCCAGGCGGCGCACGCCACGGTCAGAGCCCACGCGCACCCCCGAGCTCGCTGGCCCGCGCGCGGAAGGCCAGCTCCAGGTCCCAACCCTCCTTGCGGATGCGCACGTCGAGATAGGTGAAGAACCACATCAACGTGACGAGCGGCGCCGCGAGCGCGAACCCGAGGAGCCCGAGCAGGTGCACGTAGTGGTCGTAGAGCCGGAGCTCGGCGAGGGCACCGACGCTCAGCCCGAGCACCTGCACCAGCAGAAAGTCGAGCAGCGTCGCGCTCGCGAGCACGAGGTAGCAGAGCACCGCGGCGGCGTGGAAGGCGTGACCGAGCGCGTGCCCCTGGTACCCCGCGGCGAAGCGCTGCCCGCGACGGAAGGCCGCGCCCATGGGCGAGCGCTCGAGGAGCACGATCGGGCCGAGGAACCAGCTCGAGCGCCAGAGGTAGAGCCCCGGAACGAGGAGCGCGAGGCTGCCGAGGAGCACGAGCACGCGGTTCGCCAGAAAGAGCGCCACGAAGGGGACGAGGCGCGAGACGCTCATGCGCACGACCGTGCCGAGGCTGACGCTCGGGCTGAAGACGAGCTGCCCGGCGGTGCTGACCATGGGCAGGGAGAAGAGCGGCGCGACCGTCAGCGTGACGAGCCAGACCCACCACGGGTTCAGGTCGAGCCCCACGAGGAGCAGCAGCGCGAGCGCGGCGGTGGGCACGCTGTACGAGGCCCAGGCTGCGAGCAGCGGCACCGGACGGTGCTGGAGCATCCGCGCGGCGAGCGAGAAGGTCTGGCCCGCGGTGCGCGGACGGATCTCGACCTGGAGCGCCTCGAGCTTCACGGCTGCCCCTCGGGGTGCCGGCGCCCCTGCTGCCAGCCGTAGACGCCGAGGTACCAGACGAGAAAGAGCGTGCTGAGCCCGCCGAAGCCGAACTTCACCGCCGGGGGGAGCGACGAGGGCGAGAAGAAACCCTCCACGAGGGCGGCCACGAGGAGCATCGCCGCGGCCCCGAGCACCAGCCGCACCGCGTCCGCCGCGGCGAGCCGCATGGCGTCCCGGCGCCGGCGCGACCCGGTGATGAGCGGACCGAAGCCGAGGCGCAGCCCCGCCGCCCCCGAGAGGCAGATCGCCGTCAGCTCCCACGGCCCGTGTCCGACGATGAACGAGAGCAGATTCATCCCCGCCGGAGTCCCCGAGACGAACCCCACGACGGCCCCGATGACGATGCCGTTGTAGAGCATGAAGAAGAGGCTACCGAGCCCGAAGAAGATCCCGGTGGCGAAGCACTGGAAGGCGATCCCGACGTTGTTCTTGACGTAGAAGCCCGTCATGGCGAGGTCGGTCGACTCCGAGCGCCCCTTCGCGTGCCCCGCCTCGTACATCTTCTCGAACTGCTCGAGCATCGGCTTCGGCACGAACTGGTAGAGCACCTGGTCGTCGGCGCGCGAGAGCGCCACCATCCCCGCCAGCGGGCCGTAGAAGAGGACGAGCCCGACGGCCACGTAAATCGCGTTGCGCCGGATGGCGAGCGGGAAGACCACGCGGAAGAAGTGCCAGACGCGGCCGAGGGGAAAGGGGGGCGCCACGTAGAACTGGTTGTGACAGCGCGCCGCGAGCGTGTTCAGGTAGTCGACCATGTCGTCGGGGAAGCCCTGCGCGCGCGCCCGCGCGAGGTCGGCGCACACGTTGCGAAAGAGCGCGGCGAAGCGCGAGAGCGCCTCGGGGGGAGCCCGGCGCCGCCGCCGCCGCCCGAGGGTGGAGAGGAGCAGCTCGAGCTCGTGCCACTCGGTGCGACGGAGCTCGACGAGCTGCGCGGCGGTCACGACGCCTGCTCCTGCGACGCGGTGGCGTGGAGCCGCACGAGGAGCTCGGTGGCGCTTCCCGCCTCGGGGAGCGCGAGCCGCTTGCGATACGGCTCGGCCAGAATCGCGGCGAGCTGTTCGCGTCGCTCAGGGTGCAGACGATCCTTGCGCGCCACGAACTCGTCGAGGAGACGCCGCTCGCGGTTCGAGAGCGCGAGCCCTCGCAAGGCCACCGCCGCCAGCGCCGGGTCCTTGCGCAGGTGCCGGCCGCCGTACCAGGCCTTCTGCTCCTGCACCACGACGGTGTCGGCCGCGAGGTCCCCGAGCCGCTGAAAGCGCCGCGTCGAGAGCACGGCGATGACCCCCGCCGCATAGCTCAGCGGGAGCGCGTCCGCTGCCCGCAGGAGGTTCCGCAGCAGGCTGTCGTAGAAGCCGATCGGGTGTCCGGCCGACTTCACCACCCGCAGGTTGAAGAGCCGCTTGCCCGGCGATTGCCCGTCCCAGAAGACCTCGAAGAGGACGTAGTAGCCCCACTCCACCACGAAGTAGATGATGAGCCAGAGCCCCACCCCCGCGAGGAGCGCCGCGCCGAGGATGAGGCCGAGGAGCAGCCCCACCACCACCACCGCCGCGGCCCGGATGAGCAGGTCGATCCCGTAGGCCTTTCCCCGCTCGCTCAGAGATGCCAGCTCGTAGCTGAACGAGATCCCCTCGGGCGACTCGATGGTCAGACCGGTGCCGATCATGGCGCGCGCATCTTAGCCGCGATCCGCAGCGGCCGACGCGAAAAAAGGGGAGGCGCGCCCTCTCACCACGCCCTGGGCAAAAGGGCTATGCTCGCCGAGGGGAGCCCTCCCGCGCTGCCCCGCTCCGAGCCCGAAGGAGACCGCCGTGGAGCACAACCCCTACGCCCCGCCCGTCGAGACCGCCTCGAGTCACCTCGCGCCGCCGCCGACCGAACCGGGGGGCCTGAGCCTCTCGGCGCACGGCTGGGAGATCGTGTCCAGCATGGCGCGCTGGATGCGCATCGTCTCCACGCTGCAGTACGTCTTCGGCGGCCTGCTCCTCGCGGGGGCCGCCATCGCCACCTGCGCCGGCGGCTCGGTGCGCCTCGGCGGAGCGCGCATGGGGGCGCTCGCCATGGGCGTCGGCTTCCTCGTGCTGCTCGCCGTGCTGCTCTTCCTCGGCGCCACCTGGCTGAGGCGCGCCGCGCTCCACTTCTACGACGGCGTGCTCTCCGACGCGCAGTCGCCGCTCGCCTCCGGCTTCCGTCACCTCCGGCTCTACCTCATCATGTACGGCCTCTTCGGCGTGCTCGGCCTCGCGGGCACGATCGTCAAGCTGGCCATGGGAGCGAGGTGAACCATGGACACGCGACGCATCCCCTTCACCAAGGAAGACGAGGAGCGCATCTCGAGCGCGGCGCTCTGGGGCACCATCGCCGCGGGAGCCTCCATCGCCTCGGCCGGGCTCGACCTCCTGCTCAGCTTCCTGAACCGCCAGGGGCCGGCCATCGTGGGCCAGCTCGTCTCGACGACCCTCTACGTCATCCTGGGGATCTGGCTCCTTCAGGCCTCGAGCGCCTTTCGCAAGGTGGCCACGACCGACGTGGCCGACCAGGCCCACCTGCTCGAGGGTTTCACGAAGCTGCGCAACTACTTCATGATGACCGGCATCGTGGCCATCGTGCTCGTGGGGGTCGTGGTGCTGGTCTTTCTGGGCGCCCTGATGTGCCGCATGTCGATGCGGATGTAGATGTAGCCACGGCGCCCACATTTAAGCATTGCCAGCGGCCCGACCTCACCCTATACTACGGCGTTTTTTGAAGGTGGTCGTATCTGTGTCCGCGCGAATCGTCACCGTCGCCAACATGAAGGCGCGCGCGCGGCAACTGGGGGAAGCGGTGGACGTGGCGGGGCTAGGGGTGGACACCTACCCAGGTGCCGTTCGCAAGAGCAATTGGGATCACTACCGACTCGCGCTCGTCGAGATCGAGCCCGATCAGGCCGCGCTCGACGAGGTGCTCTCGAAGCTGCGCCCCGACTGCCACGTCGCGCTCCTGCTCCCCGAGCTGGACGTGGCCGGGGTCGCGCGGCGCATGCAGGACCCGCGGATCAACCACCTCTTCGCCCAGCCCATGGGCGTCCACGAGCTCCGCGCGTTCGGCGAGAAGCTCGCCACGGGGGCCATCTTCGGGCTCGAGCGGCTGCTCCCCGACCAGGCCACCGTGCAGTACCAGCGCCTCTCGAGCTATCCGGGCCGCCTTCGGGTGCTCTCGGAGCTCGAGGACTTCGTCACGCGGCAGCGCCTGCGCAGTCGAGTGCGCCTCGAGGCCTCTCGCGTGGCCGAAGAGATGCTAATGAACGCCATGTACCAGGCGCCCGTCGACAACGAGGGCCGCAGGGTCTACGCCGACGTGGAGTGCAAGGCGCGCATCAAGCGACGCACGCCGCGCCCGGTGTCGATCCGCTACGCGACCCACGACGGGAACCTCTACCTCTGCGTGCGGGATCGCTACGGCAGCTTCCACCGCGAGGACCTGGCCCGGTACCTCCTGCGTTGCGCCACGACCACCCAGCAGATCGAGGACAAGAAGCTCGGGGCCGGGCTCGGGCTCTACATCATCGCCTCCTCGGTGAGCCGCCTCGAGATCAACATGCTTCCGGGCTCGGTGACCGAGTTCATCGGCGTCGTGGAGCCGCCGGTGAACGGCGGCCACCTCCGCTCCGTCTCCTTCACCACCCAGAGGCCGTCGCAGGGCAGCCCGGGGGTGAGCGAGGAGCTGCTGAGACTCCTCGCTCCGGCGAGCACGCCCCTGCTCGAGCACCTCCCCCCCAGCATGCCGGGGAGCGCCCTCACGCGCGCGCTCCTCGACTGGTTCCCCGCGGCAGCCTGAGCTCCGCCATGCTCCGCGGGCTCATCGGCGTCGTGCACCTGCCACCCCTGCCGGGAGATCCGCGCCACCCGGGCGGCGGGGACTTCGGCACCGTCGAGGCGTGGGCCCTGGCCGATGCCGAGGCGCTCGCCGCCGGCGGCGCGGACGCGATCGTCGTCGAGAACTTCGGCTCGGCGCCCTTCCCCAAGGGGACCGCCGGGCAGCGCCTTCCCCCGCACCAGGTCGCCACGCTCGCGCTCATAGCCCGCGAGCTCCGGCGACGCTTCGGCCTGCCGGTGGGTGTGAACTGCCTGCGGAACGACGCCATCTCCGCGGTGGGGCTCGCGGCCGCCGCGGGGCTCGACTTCGCCCGCGTGAACGTCCACGTCGGCGCGTACCTTACCGACCAGGGGATCCTCGAGGGAGAAGCGTACGAGACCCTGCGCTACCGGAAGACGCTCGGCGCCGAGCGCGTGGCGCTCCTGGCCGACGTCCTCGTCAAGCACGCCGTGCCGCTCGCCCCGCTCGACCCGGCGAGCGTGGTGCGCGACACCTTCGAACGCGGCCTGGCCGACGGCGTGGTCGTGACCGGAGCGGCGACAGGGGCGGCCGTGAACCGCGAGCGCCTCGAGCTCGTCCGCCGCATCGCGGGCGACCGGCCGGTCTACCTGGGCTCGGGCCTGACGCCCGAGCTGGCGCCCACCCTCTGCCCACTCGTCGAGGGGGCGATCGTAGGCACGTGGCTGAAGGAGGGCGGAGAGGTGCGGGCCCCCGTGGACCCCGACCGCGTGCGCACGCTGTCGGAGGCGGTACGGGGACGCTTTCGCACGAGCGCGGCGGGCTAGCCTAGGTCCTGCCCCTCGCCGGCCGCGCTCACGTCGAGCTGGACGGTCGGGCGCCGGCGAAGGGCGAGCTCCTCTCCCGTGGGCGGGCGGTGGACGCGAATGCGGTTCCGCCCCTCTTTCTTCGCCTCGTAGAGCGCCGCGTCGGCCCGGGCCAGCGCCTCGCTCGGCTCCACCTCGGGAACGGCGCCCGGCACCGCCACCGCGCCCCCCAGGCTGATCGTCAGGTGCTCTCCCGTCGAAGACGCGCCGTGGTCGATCTCGAGCTGCATCACCCGCTGCCGGAGGTACTCGGCCACGATGGGCAACCCCCGCTCGTCGGTCTCGGGCAGCACCACCACGAACTCCTCGCCCCCGTAGCGGGCCACGAAATCCCCCCCGCGGCGCAGGCTCGTGGCCAGGCAACGGGCGACCGCCTTCAGGCTCTCGTCGCCGGCCAGATGCCCGTGACGGTCGTTGTACTCCTTGAAGTGGTCGATATCGATGACCAGGAGCGACACAGCCCGGCCGCTCCGTGCAGCGCGGCGCCATTCGCGGGCCAGGCGCTCGTCGAGCGTGCGGCGGTTCGGGATCTCCGTGAGCGGGTCCACCGAGGCCACCTGGGCCAGCTTCTGGTTCGCCTCGTCCAGCTCCTGTTTCGCCCGGAGCAGCTCCTCGAAGAGCCGGGACTTCTCCACGATGGTCGAGATCTGGCCCGCGATGGTCATGAAAACCGACACGTGCCGCGCCGCGTAGGTGCGCGGCCGCATGCTCGAGAAGAAGAGAAAGCCGACCGGCTTGCCCATGGAAGCGAGGGGGCAGGTCAAGGAGGAACGGATCCCCTCGCGCAGGATCAAACGCGTGGATTCGGAGCCCGGATGCGCCGCGAGATAGGCCTCGAGGTCCTCGAGGATGCGCGGCTCTCCCGTATCGAGGATCCGCTCGAGCGAGCTGCCGGCGAGCGGCGCCTCGTAGCCGTTCTCGAGCACCGCCTCCTGCGCGGTGGAACGCATCCACACGGAGCGAACGCGCGTGCCGGTGTCGTCGATCAGCGCGCAGCCGAGCCGGTCGTACGGGATGACCGAGCGGAAGCTCTCCCAGACCACGTCGAGCGCGTCCCCGAGGAGCAGGGCCTGATTCACGCGCTCGGTCAGCTTGAGCAGCCGCTGTACCTCGTCGACGCGACGCTCGAGCGTCTTGCCGAGCTCCGCGAGCGCCTCCCCCAGCTCTCCGAACTCGTCGTCCGGCCCCTCGGGGAGGTCCACCTGGAAGCGGCCGTCCCGCAAGGCCCGCGTGACTTCGAGCAGGCTCGAGATGCGTCGCATTCGGTTCGTGGGTTGGGTCATCACGCGATCTCTTCGCCCGCTCGGTCGCCTTGTGCCCCCTCCATCCCTGCCGCTCACCGCGCCTGGACCATAGCCCCGAGCAGGACCTACGGCAACGGGCAACCCCGAGAAAAGCGGCATCACGCCGTCGTTATTTGTCGTCGGTGGGACAGGAATGCTTGATGACGCGTTTCTGCCGCGGATCATCCCACGGCGCGTGCGCCCCGCTAGACGGCGTCGCGCCCGATCCGAGCACGGGCGACTGGCCAGAGCAGGCCGCGCCCCTTGCGTCTTCGCCCCCACCCCATCGCGGCGCCGAGCCCGAGGAGCAGCGCCATCGCCCCGTCCCCCGCGTCCCGCGAGCCTGACGAGCCCGCGTCACAGCCGCAGCCGCCAGAGCTGGAGGTCCCGCCCCCTCCATCGCCTCCCGCGCCTCCGTCCACGCCGATCGACGTCTCGCTCGTCGCCCCCGCGTCGCGCGCCCCGCCCCCGTCCGACCCCGTACTGCCGTCTCGGCCCGCACCTCCGTCCACGAGCGCACTCCCGTCGCGCACCCCCGCTCCATCTCGGCCCGCCCCGCCGTCCGCGCGCACCCCCCCGTCGCGCGCTCCCCCTCCGTCGCGCGCTCCCCCTCCATCGCGCCCGCCGCCTCCGTCCAGCGCGCCGCTCCCATCACGCGAGCCTGCCCCATCCCTCGAGCCCACCGCGTCCGCGAGCGTCCCTCCCCCGTCGCGCACGCCGCTCCCATCGCGCGGCCCGCCGCCATCGACGGCCCCCCCTCCCGCGTCCGGCAGGATCACCGCCGCGTCCGGCGGCGGCGCTGACAGGTACTGCGTCGTGACCGCGTTGCTGGTCACCGTCTTGCGATTCACCCCCACCGAGAACCCGCCGTAGAAGCTATTCACGTAGGTGCCCTTCTGCGCGAAGGAGACCGTGAGCTGCACCGAGCCCGTCGCGCCGGCCGCCAGGTCTCCGCGGCTCCAGCTCACCGAGCTCCCGGTGACCACCGCCGCCGGCACCGACGAGACGTAGCTCGCCCCCGCGGGGAGCACGTCGGCCAGCACGAGGTCGGTCGCCGCCCCCGGACCCGTGTTCGCGTAGGAGAGCGTGTAGGTCACCGCTGCCGTCGTGGTCCACGCGGGACCCGACTTCGTGAGGCTCACCACCGGCTGTCCCTCCGAGGTGGCGCACCCCGCCTCGAAGAGCGAGTTCAGAAAGAGCCGCGTCCCCTGCGTCGCGGCGTTGGTGGAGATGGGCAGCTTGGTCGCGTAACGGTGCCCGCCGAGATAGCTGATCTTGCCCACCCCCGCCTTGCAGATCACGCCGTCCTCCCCGATGACACACTTGCCATCGACGTAGCCCGTCATCCAGACCGACCGCTGCCCGAGGGTCGTCGCCGCGTCCTTGATCATCACCACGTTCTTGTCGAAGAACGCGTCGCCCACGGGGAGGCTGTAGGCCCGCTCCGAGCCGCTCACGAGCTGAAACGGACCGTCCATCTGCGCGAATGGCGTGTCCATGTTCAGGTACTCGAAGGGGCCGGCGTCGGCCACGGCGTTGTCGATCAGAAACCCCTTGGGCGTGATGAACCGACCGTTCGCCTGATTCTCGATCGCGTTCACGGCCTGACACTCCGCCATCATGTGCACGGGGTGCTGCAGGTAAGAGCGGTACTCGGCGACCACCTCGGGCACGACCTGGTTCACCCCCCAGTGCATGGTCATGATCTGGCAGTAGGCCGGCTGTCCCGACGGGCGAAAGAGCGCGCCGTCCTGATGGTTGGTCGTCGTCGGGCCGGCGACCTGCGCGGTGGAGAGCACGTCCGGGCTCGAGGCGGTCCAGGTGTTGCCCAGACGATCCGGGATGCCGGCCGCGTTGAGGTACTCGAAGGCGATGTCCTCGTGCCCGTCGGCGATGAGCGCGATGGTAGGCGCCGCGGTGAGCAGTCGCCCCGTGCGCGCCACGAAGTCCTGCTGCGCCACGTGGACGGTCGTCGTCGGGTACTTGACCTGCCAGGCCGTCACCACCGGCGTGGCCTTCGCGGCGTGCGAGGCCTCGACCACGAAGGGTCCGCCGCGATAGCCGTGGCTCGCGAGGCTCGCCCCCGTGCGAAAGTCCTTCGCCGTGGCGACGAAGTCCACCTCGCCCCGCACCTTCTTGGCCTTGATCACCCAGTGCACCGGGACGTCGGCCTTGAGCAGGCTGTAGAGCAGCCCGAAGGCGCGGAGCATCCCCTGGTCCTGATACGTCGTGTCCATCGGCACGACCAGCGAACCGGTCTTGAAGGCCGTCTGGGCCCCCGCCGACCCTCGCCACGCCACGAGCACCACGAGCGCGATCAGCGCAGACCGTCCCCGCATGCCTCGACCTCCTCTGGTTTCGCCGATCGTATCACGCCGGCGAGGCGCTACCCGCGGCGCATCGCCGCGATCACCGCGGGCGCCACCGTGGCGATCCCTTCCACCACGAACTGCACCGCGGTGGCGGCCAGGATGAGGCCCATCACGCGCTGCAGCACGTTCAGGCCCGTGCGTCCGAGGTAGCGCTCGACGCGCATCCCACCCCGGAAGATGACGTAGGTGGCGAGCGCCGTGAGCGCGATGGACCCGAAGACGATGCCGTACTGCCAGGGCTTGGCGGCGCGCGACACCACGACCATCACCGTCGAGGTCGCCCCCGGCCCGGCCAGAATGGGAATCGCGAGCGGAAAGATCGACACGTCGGGTCGGTCCACCCCTTCGGCCTCCTCCTCGGGCGAGGTGCGCTGGCGCGACCGCTCGGCCCGCAGCATGTCCACGGCCAGGAGGAAGAGCAGCAGCCCCCCGGCGATGCGGAAGGCCCCGAGCGAGATGCCGAGCGTGCGGAAGAGGGCGTGACCCAAGGCCGCGAAGCAGGAGAGCACGACGAAGGCCCCCACCGCCGCCCGTGCCGCCGTGCGCCGCTTGTGCTCGGGCGGGTCGTTGGCCGTCATCGACAGGAAGAGGGGCACGGCCGCCGGCGGGTCCACGACGAAGAAGAGCGTCGTGAGCGTGGAGAGCGCAAACGCCAGGGCCTCGCCGATCACGCCGCTCATGGGATCGAGGATATCAGCGCGGCGAGAGCGAGCCAGTTTCGTGGCGGTAGGCGTGCTACGTGGTCGGGAGGAAGCTCGGCGAGGCGAGCGGCAGGCGGTAGACGCCGAAGTAGCCCGCCGGCACGTAGGCCTCGTCGCCCACGAACTCGATCTGCGTGGCGTAGCCCAGGGTGCGCAGGAACTGCCGCCCGAAGGGCTTGGCCGGGTTCGTCAGGTCCACCACCAGGATGCCGTCCCCCGGCAGGTTGACGAAGAGCTGACCCTTGTAGGTCCCCATCAGCTGCACCTGGTAGGTCCCCGTCGGCGCGCTGTAGACCTCGTTCATGGTGAGCTTCGACAGGTCGAAGATCATCAGGTGGTCCGACTGATCCTGCCACGCGATGTTGTTCGTCTGCAGGTAGTACCAGTCGTGCCGCGCGTTGATGAACAGCTTGCTGCCATCCACCACGAGATCCTTGAGCATGAAGCTCGTGAAGAGCCGCGTGTCGAGAAGCTCGGCCATCGGCTTGCCGAGGGGCGAGATCTGCCGCAGCAGGTTCACGCGGAAGTCGTAGCGCCACTGCGGGTACTTCGTGGTCGTGGGCATCGCCCGGTAGATGTAGTCGTGGGTCAGGAACAGCTTCTGGCCCGCGTTCTTCCAGACCTTGATGAGCCGCCCGGGCAGGTTGATCGCCGCGCCCCCGCTGTAGCTCGCGCCGCTCGGAGACCAGACCTGCGCGTAGTACTTGTAGCTCGCCGCGGCGTAGCCGTTGATCATCGTCTCGCCCACCTTGGTCCGGTAGGTCAAAAAGAAGCCCTGCGTGTCCACCGGGTCCGGAGCGAGGCCGAGGAACTCCCAGCCCGTCGTGCCCGAGAGCGCGAAGTCGTGCACCTTCGGCGCCGCGAGGTTGCGCAGGTCGAGGACCACCAGCTTCTGGCTGCTCTGCCGCGACTGGTAGTCGTAGACGTAGCGCAAGAACGCGAGGCCCCCGTCCATCACGGTCCACGTGCGGTCGTTGCCGCTGTCGAACCAGTAGCCGCCCCAGAAGCCGTCCATGCCGCACCAGAAGCGGTAGTACGGGAGCATGGCGTAGGGGAGCACCACCGTGCCGGCCTGCTTCGGCGCCGCGGGGTTCGAGAAGTCGTAGACCAGCACCTCGGTCTTGTCCTCGTACGGCGTGCCGTAGGGCCCCGTCTTGCCGGTCCGGTTCTGGTCCCGACGGTAGCGGAAGAAGACCAGGCTGTTCTTGTGCTGGATGACCTGCTGCACGCCGCCGAGGCTGAGCGTGGCCACGGTCGCCGAATCCTCCAGCTCGCCGCCCGCCGCCTTCACGCGCAGCTCGCTCTTGCTGCCGCCGCCCCAGTAGCCCCAGGGGTCGGTCTTCGTGTGCTCGACGATGTACTTGCCGAACTTGAAGAGCTGGCTGTGGTACGGCGCGACCTCGACCACGGACTGGAGCACCGGGTTCGACAGGTCGTTCACGTCCACCACGGAGATGTGCGTGTCGGAGAGGTTGATCATCATGCGCCGGTCGGTGGCGCCCTTGTGCGTGAAGACCACCGAGCGATCCACCTGGCCGTGCGGGTGGATCACGGTGCCGAAGTTGGTCAGCACCTGCTGGTCGAGCTCGCTCTTGGTGGAGTCGTACTTGGTCAGGTCCCAGGCCATCAGGCCCACGGCCGTCTTGTAGTCGTACCACCACCAGCCGCTATTATCCGACTTGCTGTAGTAGTAAACGGGCACGCTGATCACGTTCGCCCGGTCGTCGGAGAACATGCCGATCATCTTGTGGGCCTGGTCCAGGTTCCAGTTCAGCTCCGAGCCCACCCATTCGGCGTTCTTCACCGCCACGCACTTGCGCTGCACGAGGCGGATCTTGGTCAGGTCGCGCACGTCGATGAGGCTCACCGCCACGTTCGTGGCCCAGCCCGTCGTCGCCGAGCCGAAGCCGGTGCAGCTCTTGCTGTTGTCGCGGCCGATGCCCATCAGGAACTGGTTGTTCTGGATCAGGCGGAAGACGTTCATGTCCCCCGAGAGGCCGTCGATGGCCGAGAGCACCTTCAGGTTCTTGCGGTCGGCGAAGGAGATGACGTAGAGCGGGTCCACGGCCTCGGCGGTGATGGCGTAGGCCACCTGGCGCTCCACGTCGTAGGTCGTCCCGCGCACCGTCTCGTTCGGCTTGCCGAAGGAGAGCTCCGAGATGCGCTTCGGGCTGGCGCCGTTCGTGATGTCCCAGCTCTCCATCGTGTTGCGCACGAAGCGGCCGCCTTCGCAGTTCTGGCTGTTCCACTCCTGGCGCGCGAAGATGCCGAAGTACGTGCCGGTGTTGTTGACCTTGTCGAAGACGTAGGTCTGCTTGAACTGATCCGTGAGCTGACCGTCGGTCTCGAACTTCGTGTAGAGCTTGATCTTGCCCTTCGGGTCGCTGATGTCGACGATGGAAACGGCGGCGGTCTGGCTGCTCTGGTAGCTGCCGCACTTGTAGGCCCCCGGGCTGCTGTTCGAGTAGCCCCACTTCTGCCAGTTCTCGACCACCATCAGCGCGTTCGAGGTGGCGGAGATGGACACGCCGGTGAAGTTCTTGCTGGCGCTCGAGCCGGTGAGGGGGTCGCGGAACTGGTAGCTGCCTCCCTCGAAGACCTGGAGCTTATCCACGAGCGCTGGGTTCTTGGGGTCGGCCACGTTGAAGGAGTAGACCCAGGCCTGCTCCTTGGGCTGCTCCTTCTGCGGGCGCGAATAGCCCCAGCCCCACCAGTAGCTCTGCGACTGGTAGGAGACCACGTAGACGGTGTCCTCGATCTTGCGGGAGACGCCCTCGCGGAGCTGACCGAAGATATCCACCGTCTTCAGCACCTTCGGGTTCTTCAGGTCGCTGATGTCGATGGCCACGAGCTGCGAGACGTTGTGGCGCTTGAACTCGAGGCGCCCGTTCTCCTGCGTGAGATAGAGCGCGTCCCGAAGGAGCGCGTAGACCGTCGTCTTGGAGATGAACATCTCGATCGGGTAGCCGTAGACGGGGAGGCGGGAGAGGCGCTGCGGCTTCTTCGGATCCGCGACGTCGTAGATCACGAAGCCCCGATAGGTGTTGAGATAGAAGAGGCGGTTCTGATCCACCTTGTAGATGTCCGCTTCCTCGACCTCGCCCGTGCGCCCCTGCGGAGGGGCCCCCGGAGGTGCGGCGTTCGGGGCGGCCTTGCTGGTCGAGTCCCCCTCCGCCATGCCGGCCATCGGGCCTTCCTCGCCGTACCGACCCCCCTGGTTGCTGTTCGCCGGTTCGTCGTTGGTGAAGTCAGTCTGGCCCGGGGTGAGCCCCGGACTGCCGGTCTCCGGACCGCCGCCGCAGGCCCAAACGGCCGCCAGTACAGCCACCACGCCAAGTCGTCTGATCGTTTTCATCACAGGCCCCTTTCCGCAGGCGTTCAGGAAGGGTAGCAAGACACATGCCCGCCGCTCCAGTCCCGGCGATGTCTGCTTTGTTATTGCATTACAAGCTGTTGTGCGAAATCCGATCGGCCCGGACCGCGAAAATGTCCGTCCCGCGGCACAGCGCCGTCTCGGAATTCTGACGTGCGGATCCCGTCCGGCGCTCGCCCGCGTTGCGCCCTTGCGACGGCCCCGTTCCGGAGTAGGATGCCGCGCGATGCCGCGCTTTCTGCACCTCGACCCCGACCAGTTCCTCCTGGATACGTTTCGCTTGGGCCGCCTGGTCTACCAGAGCGGCTTCCGGCCGAAGTACGCCATCTCGCTCTGGCGAGGGGGGACGCCGGTGGGCCTCGGGGTGGACGCCTTCTTCCGCAGCCGCGGCGTGATCGTGAATCACACGACCATCGCCACGGACTCGTACACGGGGATCGGCGAGCAGGGGCAGGTCACCGTCAAGAACCTGGAGCACCTCGTCCAGAGCATCTGCCCCGAGGACGGGCTCCTGATCATCGACGACGTCTACGAGTCGGGCAACACGATCCGCAAGGTCGTGGAGCTCCTCCGGCGCCTCGCGCGCGCCAACGCACCGACCGACATCCGCGTCGCGACCGTGCATCTGAAACCGGGGAAGGTGCGCTACAGCGAGCTGCCGGTGGTGGCGCTGAAGGAGATCGACGAGGACGTCTGGATTGACTACCCGCACGAGCTCTCCGACCTGGTCAATCCCGCCGATCCCGAGGACCGGCTGATCAAGGAGAAGCGCGAGGAGATCTGGCGCACGCTGCGCGAGCCGCCGGCCCCCGAACCCAGGCCGGTGGCCCCGGCGCACGAGACTTTCCACTACGTCACTGCCACCGAGCTGCTGCTGGATTCGATCCGCCTCGGCGTGAAGATCGCGCACGACGAGAGCTGGCATCCGGACTACCTCATCGCGCTCTGGCCGGGGGGCGTGCTGGCGGGGTTGCCCGTCCACGAGGTCTACAAGTACCACCTGCGCAAGACCGGCTCGCAGCGTCGACCGCCCGACCACATCAGCGTGAACACCTCCCCGGCGTGGACGAGCTATCGGAGCGAGATCCTCGGCGTGCAGTACCTCGAGGACCGCATCACCAAGGACGACAACATCCTGATCATAGACACCACCTTTCGCGCGGGGCGCCTGGTCAACGACCTCGTGATCCGCCTGAAAGAGGTCCTGCGCCGCAACCTGAACCACAAGCGCATCCGCGTGGCCTCCGTCTATTACAACCCCGACGACCGCTCCACCTGGACCGTGCGCCCCGACATCAAGAAGCCGGACTACTTCCTGAAAGAGATCACCGCCGAGGTGGTCTACCCGGCCAGCGTGCACAAGCTCCCCGACCCCCGAAGGGACCTCAAGCAGCTCAATCCGGAGCTATGGCAGGTGCTGTACGGGGAGGAGTAGGGGGCACGCGCCGCTCCTCCACGCGTCCGACCCTTCGATTCTGCGACGACGCGGCCGGCTGGCAAGCCCCCAGGCCGGCCCGCACCCTATGCATCGGCGCGTAATGTAACGGCATCGCGCGTGGCACCGCGCGTGCACTCCGCGCGCACCAAACCAGACGATGCTCCCACGTCGTCCTTCGGGCCCCGAAGAGGCCAGGAGGTCTTGCATGCACCCGTTCTTCCGCCGCCGCCGGTTCGGGCACGGCGCAGGCCGCATCCTCTGGCCTCTGCTCACTGCGGGACTGCTGCTCGACGCGGGGTTCGCTCGGGCCCGCAACCCGGTCCTGCCTCCCATCCCGGGCGATCTGCCCCGGCAAGAGGCCGTCCGGCAAGGAGGCCAGTGGGTCGCCGCCGCCGCGCGCACGATCGCCGCGCAGCACAACTTGCCCGTGGTGGAGGTCCGTGCGGGGACGCAGCGCCGACCGGTCACGCGGCTGGTCATCCCGTACGCGCAGGGGCCGGTGATGGACACCATCCTGCAGACCTTCAACGAGCGCAACGGGTGCGTGATGGTGGCCCCCGTCGGGCCGTACCGACGGCTGAGCTTCGACGGGGTCTATACGTACAGAGGTTCGCAGCCCCACGCCGGGAGCGACACCCGAGGCTGGTATGTCCCCGTCGAGCCGCCCGACGTGGTGCACGCACCGGGCGCCTCCCCCGACGTCACGCGCACCCTGATTCCGATCTACCTGGGCCCGCAGCGCATCGCCCAGGCGAAGCATTGGATGGAGAACCCGCCCGCGTACCAGCGCAACTCCGGGCACTGCTACCTCTACACAATGGGCGTGGGGGTCGAGGCGCTCTCCGCCGAGGACCGGACGCGCATGGCCCGGGAGGCGGGGCAGCGCGAGCTCCGGCCCACGGGTCTCACCGAGCAGTACACCCCGCATGAGCGAACTGGGAGCCTGGACACAACCCCCACCGCGTACCCCTTCGCCTGGTTCGTGGGCACCAGCCGCTCCGAGGCCGGCACCACGATCGAGTCCAAGCTCAAGTGGTCGGCCAATGAAGCCGTCTCAGTGGTCTTCTACGGCATGAACCCGCTCAACCTGGAGCTCTTCCGCCAGATCGCGCGAGAGGACCCCACGCGCCTGCTCGGGCCCGAGCCGCAGCCGGGCAAGGAGCGCTCCGCCCGCTACGAATCCTGGGAGTAGGCGAATAGCTTGCCGCCCGAGCCCATGGGGATCCATCCGCAGGGAAGAGCTCTCCGATTCCGCTGGATTCTGCCGTCCCACTCTCCGAAGGCCCTTCAGGTCCCACCCGACGAGGTGTGGGGTTTCCGGCCCCTGGACGTGGCACGGGGCGTGCTCGTACGGAGCCGCGAGAATGCGGCCTCGACGGCCAGCCCTCTGTCCACGGGAAACGGAGATTCGACCCATGCGCGCAACGTCCACTCGCCTTCACCTTGCCGTCGGAACGCTGCTGGCCAGCGTGATCCTCGGCGGTGCCCTACCGGCGCTGGCCCGGGTTCCCGG
This sequence comes from Deltaproteobacteria bacterium, assembly GCA_020848905.1. Lineage (NCBI taxonomy): Bacteria > Pseudomonadati > Myxococcota > Myxococcia > Deltaproteobacteria bacterium. Next base: position 51,002 of record JADLHG010000041.1, on the reverse strand, counting down.
CGTGCCCGCCGCCCCCGGGGACCTGCCCCGCCGCGAGGCCGTCCGCCAGGGTGGCCAATGGGTCGCAGCGGCAGCCCGCGCTATCGCCGCGCAGCACAACCTGCCGGTGGTCGAGGTCCGCGCGGGGACGCAGCGCCGGCCCGTCACGCGGCTGATCATCCCCTACGCGCAGGGGCCGGTCATGGACGCCATCCTTCAGACCTTCAACGAGACCAACGGCTGCGCGCTCGTCGCCCCCGTCGGTCAGTACCGACGCCTCTCCTTCGACGGGGTGAACACCCTCGCCGGCGCGGTGCCTGGCAACGGCGGCGACACCCGTCAGTACTACTATCCGAACGGCACGCCGGACCAGGTTCACGCCCCCGGCGCCTCCCCCGACCTGACGCGCGTGCTGATCCCCGTGCACCTCGGTCCGCAGCGCATCGCACAGGCCAGGGCCTGGATGGCGAATCCCCCCGCGTACCAGCGCAACGCGGGACACTGCTACCTCTACACGATGGGCGTCGGCGTCGAGGCGCTCACGGCCGAGGACCAGGCGCGCCTGCAGCGCGAGGCGGGCCAGCGCGCGCTCCGACCGAACGAGTACGGCAACAACCGCGCGCGCGGCGCCGGCGTGGACGCGACGCCCACCGCCGTCCCCTTCGCCTGGTTCGTCGGCACGAACCGCTCCGAGGCCGGCACGACGATCGAGTCCAAGCTCAAGTGGTCGGCCAACGAGGCGGTCTCCGTCCTCTTCTACGGCATGAACCCGCTCAACCTGGAGCTCTTCCGTCAGATCGCGCAGCAGGATCCGATGCGGCTGCTCGGCCCCGAGCCGCAGCCCGGCAAGGAGCGTTCGGCCCGTTACGAAGCGTGGGAGTAGCGGCTTGACCGCAGGGTCTTCCGGCACCTGGAGAAACGCCATGTCGCGTCGTGCACCACGCCTCGGGACTCTGCTCGCGCTGCTCTGCGGCGTGAGCGCCCTTCCCCTCGCCGAGTCGCCGGTTCGCGCCGAACGGGGCCGGGCGGCTCGCGCCGAACGCCCGCTCGCGGGAGGCCGCGAACGTCCGGCTCCCGTCGAGGTCCCGGGAATGCCCGAGGCGGCCCAGCGGCTGGCCGGCAAGAAGGTCCTCGTGGCCACCGGCTCCGCGATGCCCAACGCGGACCTGTTCTTCTTTCTCGAGCCCGTGGCGCGCGACCACCATCAGCAGACCGGCCAGACCACGCTCCTGCGCTGGATGGCCACCTTCGCCTCGCGCAACACCTTCAACCCGATGCCCGGCATCGAGCACGACGTGATGTTCATCTCCAAGGGTAACCGCGACGCCGTCACGCGCGGCACGGTGCCGAACTATCGGCCGATCTCGCTCTACGAGATGGCCCGGGATCTCAGGCGCGGCACACCGGACAAGCTCGTGGACACGGTGGTGGTTAAGGTGGGCCTGCCGCGTGACGCACAAGGGAACGTAGTGCAGGACATCGCAGGCGCGCTCGCGAACCCCGAGAGGCTGCGCGAGCTCCAGGTCTCGCTCGGCACGGACAGCGGCGTGACGGTCCCCGCCATCGCGCAGGTGCTCCGGCGCGGCGGCCAGATCGTGGCCGAGATGAATCCCTTCGTCCCGTTCGTGGCGAGCAACACGCTGCGCCTCGGAGACGTCACCGCCTTCTACCGGACGCAATCGCCGATGGCCACGCTGAACGACCGGGACCCGAACCCGCTCGAGACGGTGCTCATGGGCCACGCCGCGCGGCTCATCCCCGACGGGGCCACGGTGCAGGCCGGGATCGGTGCGGCGCTCACCGGCTTCGGCACGGCGGTGGCGGACAAGCGCGGCCTGAAGATCCACACCGAGATGCTCGGCAACTGGGCGCGTCCGCTTCTGCGCGGCGAGAACGCCGTGCGGGAGGTGGTGGCCAGCTTCGCGCACGGAGACGGGCAGCTCTACGCCGCGGTGGACGGCAACCCGAACGTGAAGCTGCTTCCGGCCGACGTGGTGAACGACCCGCGGCGCATCGCCCGCATCGGCGGGATGCACGCGGTCAACACGGCGCTGGAGGTGGATCTGAGCGGCAACACCGGGGCCGAGCAGGTGGTGGCGCGGGACGACGCGGGAGCGCGTGTGCGCGGCGACGACGGGCAGCCCATCGTGCGCTACGTGAGCTCGCCGGGCGGTCAGAAGAACTTCATGGAGGGGGCGGCGCGAGCCCCCGAGGGCAAGGCCATCATCGCGCTACGCTCGCGCAACAAGTGGAACGAGCCCGCCGTGGGCGTCGCGAGCCTGCAGGGGCGCGTGACGACGCCGGGGCGGTTCGTCACGCACGTGGTCACCGAGTGGGGCGCCAGCGCCGACCTGCGGCATCTACGGGCCGGCCAGCGGGCGGCGGAGATCATCCGGGTCGCGCACCCTCTCGACCGCGCCACGCTGGCGGAGGTCGCCCTCGCGGGTCGACTCATCAACCGCAGCGCGTACGCCGCCCTGCGCGGGACGATCTTCCCGTCGCTCATGAACTGCCCCGCGGCGCTCCTCTCCCACGACCGAGCGGAGATCGCGAGCGCTGTGCAGAAGGGCGTGCTCGACGCGATCCAGCAGGCGCAGGTGCTGGCCCGCATCCCCGAGGCCCCCGCCGCGCCGCCCGCGGTCGAGCCCTAACCCGCCGCGATCCTCTAACCCGCGTCTAACCCCCGCCGAGCGTCGATCTCCTGAGCGCCACAACGCGTCGCGCCGACCTCGCTACCGGGCTTCCAGACCTCCGTGATATCGTCGCGATCCCCCGTCGACACGAGGAGCTCGCGATGCTGGACCGGCAACTGCTTCGCCTGCCGACCGTGGTCCTTCTGTATCTTCTCGGCGCCTGCGGAGGAACTCCGGCCGGCGGTGACGCGGCGCCAGACGCACCCGTACCCGTGCGGGACGGCGGTGCGAGCGATGCCGCGAGCGACGTACCAGCCGTCAAGCCCGACGCGGCTCCCGCGCCAGTGGAGCGCTACGGCTGGTGCTTCCCCGGCCAGCGCCCGTGCCGCGCGGGTCTCAAGTGCCTGCGCAGCATGTGTCAGGTCCCCTGCGACGAAAAGAAAGGTGAGTCGGGCAACCCCGACTGCCCGGACGCAAACGACCTCTGCTTCAAGCTCGCGGGCGACGCTTGGGCCCACTGCAAGCGGCGCTGCGACGCCCTTCAGGGCGCCGAAGGCAACCCGGACTGCCCCTCCGGTACCCACTGCGCAAGCACCAAGATCGCTCCGACGGGCAAGTGCACGGGAACGTTTTCGCCGCCGCGGCCGGGGACCCTCGGCCTCGGCGCACCCTGCAAGGACGGCTACACGGCCGCAGAGCAGTGCGACGGCCTCAAAGGTCTCTTCTGTCCCCTAGCCAGGGAGGCGCAGCGGTGCATGAAGGCGTGTGACCTGCGCCGCGGAAAGCAGGCGAATCCGGACTGCCCGGCCACCGCGGAGTGTATCGAGCTCCACGAAGGGGCGCTCTCCAACGCCACCTCTTTTCTCGGAGGCGTCTGTCTACCTCCCCCCAGCCAGGGGCTCGACCAACCGTGTGCCCCCCTCGCCCAGCGCTGCAAGGCAGGCTTCCTCTGCTCCGAAGCGTTCTGCCGCGCGACATGCGACAGCACCAAGGGCGCGATCGGCAACCCCGCCTGCGATGCCCTCGGGACCGGCTTCGCCTGCAAGGCAGCCGTCTCCGGCGACACCTGCGCGCTGCGCTGCGACCCAAAGGTGGGCGTGGTCAAGGGCACGACCTGCCCGACGGGCTCCTTCTGCCAGGCGTCCGCGTCTCCCTCTCCGGGCTTGTGCCAGCGCCTCCCCGCCACGCCGCCCGCGGGCCCCCTCGCCCTGGGAGCGCGCTGCGACCCGAGCGTGCCCACCCTCCAGTGCCAGGCCGCGCTCGCCTGTGTCGAGGAGATCTGCCAGCCCATCTGCGATCCCGCTGCCGCCAGCTCGCGCTGCGCGGCCAACGAGACCTGCGTCGAGCGGGTCAGCGTACCGTCAGGGGGGCTCTGCGTGCGGGCTCCGTCGAGCAAGCTGGGTGAGACGTGCAACCAGACCTCCGCGCGCTGCGTGACGGGCCTGGTCTGCGGGGGCGGGCGCTGCCAGACAGCCTGCGACGCCACCAAGGGCACCCTCAACAATCCGGATGGCCCGGCGCAGGCCACGCAGGCCTGCAGCGACTATCTGACCGTTCGCGCCTGCCTGACCCTCTGCGATCCCAAGGAGGGCGGCCTGGCCAATCCTCGGTGTCCCGTCGGAACGCGCTGCGCCACCTCGAGCCAGGCCGGCGGCGGGGTGTGCTCGCCCTACGCGCGACGCCCGGGCCTCGTCGCCTCGGTGGGCGCCCCGTGCGACGCCCAGGGGAGTCTCTCCACGCGCTGCGACCCCGAGCTCGGCCTCTCGTGCCTCTGGAGCGGCCAGTGCGTGAGGGCCTGCGACCCGAGAACCTGGAAGGCCTCGGATCCGCCGTGCACGGGAGCCGAGCGCTGCGAGGAGGACTCCTTCTCCTTCACGCAAGGGGTCTGTCTGGCGCCAGGCAGCGCTACGGTCGGGCAGCGCTGCGAGAACGGTGTCCGCTGTGCCACGGGCCTCATCTGCGTGACGGGCGTGTGCGCCACCCCCTGCGACAAGGCCGCGGGGGTGGAGAACAACCCCGCCTGCCCGGGCCAGGTCTGCGTCTCCGAATGGAACTACTCGGCCGGCCAGTATTCGAGCCTCTGCCGCCGCATCTGCGACGACACGCAGGGCCTCTACGACAACCCGAGCTGTCCCGTTGGAACGCGCTGCGAGTCCACCTCCGGGCTGCCCGCGGGTCTGCGAGCGCTCTGCAAGGCCGTCAGCGGACCCGATCTCGGCTCTCTGGGATTTGGTGCCTCCTGCTCGTTCGCCACGGCCGACGCCCCGAGCGTCAAGTGCGACAGCACGAAGGGGCTCGCCTGCGTGGACGACTACTGTCACAAGGCCTGCGATCCGCACCGCCAGAACCAGGACTGCGAAGCCGGCCAGACCTGCTACGGCACCCACTGGAGCTTCCTCGGAGGCTATTGTCTTTGAGCGGCTCGGAGCGCTGTCTGCGGGGGTTCGTTCGCGTCGCCCTGCTCCTCGCCACGAGCTGCTGCCTCGCTCCCCGCCCCGTGTCGGCGCAGCTCGTAGCACGCCTGCGGGTAGCCGCGCCGAACGGACCTCGTTCGACGATCGACTATCTCACCCGGCGGGACGAGGACCTGAAGGTACCGCACGCGGAGCTGCACCTAGCACGGGTGATTCCCGTCCCGGGCGGCTATGTCGCGCGCATCGGTCAGCGGCACGCGGGCTGGCCAGTGGTGGATGGCGAGCTCGGCGTGCTCGTCCTCCACGACCAGATCGTCGCGGTGTCGGGGGAGCTTACATCGCGGCCCGCGGGATCGCCGCCCCTGCACACGCGCGCGCGGGCCGAAAACGCCGTCGAGCGCGCTTTCCCCACGTTCACCCGCGAACGCTCGACGCTCGCGATCTGGGGAGCTCTGCCGCCAACTCGCTGGGTCTGGCAGGTCGACCTCGCGGAGACGCCCGGCCAGGAGCGCCTCGAGGTGCTCGTGGATGCCCAGGATGGCCAGCTCCTGATGTCTCGCTCGACCCGCGTCTCGGCCCGCGGGAACGCGTACCTCCTCAACCCCGTCGTCGGCCCGCACACCGAGGTGGAGTTGGCGGGGCTAGTGGGTTCCACGCTCCTGCTAGGTCCCTTCGCCAGCGTCTCGGCCTGCCCCGTCGTCAGTCCGGCCCTGGCCTGCGTTCGGCGCGCCACCGCCGACTCGCAGGGGAACTTTCTCTACCTCCCCGACGAGCCGAGCGTCGACGACGCCTTCTCGGAGGTGCAAGCGTACTATCAGGTGGACAGCTATCACCGCTGGCTCGCCCGTCGCTTCGACTACCGCCGACAGAGCACGAGCCTGCCGATCCGCGTCTTCGTCAACCTTCCCCCGCCCACGGGAAGCTGGCTCTCCGGGGGCCCGGCCTATCATGGAGACCTGGACCGCGACGGGCGACCCGACCTGGTGTTCGCCCAGTACAATGGCATCGACTTCGCCTACGACGGGGAGGTCGTCTGCCACGAGTACACGCATAATGTCGTGGCCGAGACCTCGAAGCTCAGGTCCTCGCTGGATCCGCTGGGCTTCAACGAGGCCCCGGCCGCGCTCAACGAGGCCTTCGCTGATCTCTGGCCGTCGATCTACACGAGCAACCCGGACCATGGCGAGTACGCCGGGGGGAAGAATGGCGCTGTGCGCCGGCTCGTCGGCTCCACCTCGTGCGAGGCGGTGGTGGGCAAGGAGTCGCACGAGGCGAGCCTGGTCTGGAGCCGTGCCCTCTGGCGCATTCGGCAGCGCGCTCTTCGCGCGGAGCGCGTGGACGACGTGATCTATCGGACCATGGCGACGCTCTATCCGCTGGCCACGATCGCCGAGGCGGGGACGCTCCTTCTCGCGCTGGCCGAGGCGGAGGACAGCGGACTGGCCGCGATCGCGACGCAGGAGCTCGCCGCGCGCGGCTGGCCCGATCGCTGCGGGCGCTTCATCCAGCTGCCGAACGAGACTTCCTTGCGCGGCTGGGCACCGGGACGGGACGTCATCCGCACGTTGAGTGAGGTGCCGGGGTCAATCCAGTGGCGCATCGACGTGCCCAAGAACGCTCGCGTGTTGCGTATCTATCTCCGGAAGGCCGCGAGCCTGGATCCCGTGCCTTCCGTGGGGTTCTGGGGGCGAGGCGGCGGCGCCGTGATCTATCGAACCGGGCAGAGCCCCATCGCGGACCACACCGTCGCCGCGGGCGCGGGGAGCCTCACGATCGACGCCGACGCGCCGACGAAGCCGCTTCTGCCCGGTGCGAGCTACTACGTGCTGGCCTACAACACCTCGAACACGACGCAGGACTATCAGATCTTCACCTATGTCGTCGCGCGGAGTCCCAGCGACGCCGGAGGTGCCAGAGTGGACGCGAACATCGTCATGAGCGACGCGAGCTCGGTGGTGCCTCGCCGGGACTCCGGTGCGCTCCCCGCGGATGGACGCCCCGTTTCCCCGCCGCTTCCAGGCGAGCCGACCGGCGGCTGCGCGTGTCAAAGCTCTCCCGGCCGTGCGGCGGGCGGCGGTCTGCTGACGCTGGCGGTCCTCGCCTGCTGGCGGCGCCGGAAGCGCGTCAACCCCGTAAACGTACGATCAGGGGGTGCCCCGCTCCGCTGCCTTCCGGATCTTGGCCGCGCGCCGCTGCACGCGCTCCAGCGTCACGGGAGGCCCGCCGGCCCGAAGCAGCCCGATGAGTGCTCTCTTCATGGCCGCGTCCGGCTGAGCTGCGAGGAAGGCGTCCATTGTTTGCTGCGTGAGCCGGCCGTCTTGCGTCGCCGTCGCCAGCACACCGAGGGTGAGCATCTGGGATATCTCGGCGAAGGCCGTGGGCGCCAGACGGACGCCCATCATGTTGTCGTAGAGGCCTTCGGTGAGGCTATGCGCGGCTAGGCTCGGGTTGCTGGCGTGGACGAGGGTCTTGATCTGCGGCTCGCCCGCAACGAGCTCTCCGTTCACGAAGTGCTCCTTCCGCACGAGCAGGAGATTGTCGGCGCGCTGACCCGTCTTGGCCTCACCGGTGGGCACCCCGGCGACGGAGGTGACCTGCTCGTGACGCTTCCCCTTCTCGGTCCACTCGCGCACAACCGACACCAGCCCTGCGCCCGCGAAGATTCGCACCTGGCCTCCGCCAGGCTTTTTGGCCTTGGCCACGACCTCGATCATCTTGTCACCGGCTAGGATCTTCGCGAGCTGCGCGTCGACCTGCATCATGCTGCGGGTGCCCCCGGGCACCGATCGCAGGGCCTCCTCCGCTGCCGCCATGACCTCCTTCACCATCCGGCGCGGCAGGCGCTGCTCCTGCGCCGCAGCACGGATCTGCTTCAGGAGCGCGCCGGGGCTGACCCCCGTCTTGACATAGGCCGGGCCCTTGCCCGCGGGCCCCCCGCTCGCCATGTAGTCTCGGAGCTCCAGGCCGCGGTCCGTGCGTGCCCAGAACGCCTCTTGCGTTGCCTTCCGCTGGCCGCTGTTCTTCGCATAGGCGGGCCCAGTCAGAACCAGGGCAACGATCAAGACAGAAAGGTAGGCTCGGCGGCTCGGCTGCATGGGTCCCTCCTCGTCGCAGTAGAGGCCAAAGCACTTTTCGTGCCGCGCACCACGCAACCGCCAAGGAAGGCAACTATCTACAGAGCCTTCACGTTCGTCGCCTCGACGGACCTCCGCCCTCGGCGCTAGGGCCTGCGAGCCCTACGTCCACCGACCTCTGCGGCCACCTCGGGGAAGGGGTCCACCCCCCGACCGCGGGACCTGCACCCGCGCCACCGTGACTCGCCCTCGTTTCCCGTTCCTCGCCCCACCGCCTGACGGCTCGCAGCCTAGCCGCCTGGCCAGTGCCGGCCGCCGCCATGGCTTGTCCGCAGCCGCGGAATCCGCCCTGATTCCAGGTCCTGAACCCGTCGCGCGTCCGGAACACCACTTGCACACGGCGCCCGATGAACATGCCTAAATCCCGTCGCCATCCCGTCGCCGCCCCGCATCGCCTGGCCCCTTCGCATCGACCCTCCCCTTCGCCTCGCTCCCGCGCCCTGGTCCTGCTCCCCGTCTGCGCGCTGCTCCTCTCGAGCGGCCCGGCACGCGCTGACGACCGAGACGCCGTCGCGGCCCGGCTCGCGGCCCAGCGGTCCGTCATCGAGCAGCAGGCCCTCACGGTGGACCCGACGCTCTCTCCGCCGGCCGGCACCAAGCCCATCGCGTTCTATCGAACCGCCACTGGCGAGCTCGTGATCGCCAAGCACGGCTCCCCGGCCGAGATGATGGCCGAGGTGGTGAGCGCCGAGCTTCGCAGCCGGGCCGGTTTGCCGAGCGTGCCCGCCGCGCTCAGGTCCCTCTACGTGCCGGCCCTCTCCAAGGTCGTCGAGGTCGTCGTGAAGCCCGTCATTCCTTTCCAGACGAAGACGGGCGGCAAGCCGCGCACGCTCGGCCGCGACGTCCGCACCTGGACCCCCAGCCAGCGTAACGAGATCCTGCGCAGCATCGTCGCTGACTGGTGGCTCTGGAACTCGGACTCGCACGTGGGGCAGTACCTGCTGTGGTCGGGGGCTGGCACGCAGGAGGAGGGGCTACCGGCGAACGTGGACTTCGACCGCGCGTTCTCCCCCGGAGACAGCCGCTACCACAAGGGCCAGCCCGATCGTCTGACTCGCTTCCGCCGCTACCTCGGCTTGAGCGCCGGGCCCCAGAATGCGGTCTTCGATGCCTACGTGCACGGGCGCGTCGAGCTCGACCTCGAGCTCCTCCTCGACGAGGTGGCGCGCGTCGAGCGCGTTCCCCGGCAGACCTTCTCCCGCCTCGTGCGCCGCTACGCGCAGCGCGCCTTCCCCGCGGGACCGGCCCGGCAGCGCTTCGTGGCCGCCGCCCTCGCGAGACGCGATCACCTCCGCGCGGACGTCGAGGGACTGATCGCCGACCTGCAGAAGGAACGGAGCTCGCCGGCGCGGCGCTGGCTCAACCTGCCGCGAGATCTGCTTCAGCGAGTATTGCTGCGCGCCCTCGACAGCCGCGTCAGGACCTGGGTCGAGCGGATCTCTCGGAACGGCGTCGCCAGGTTGGAGCTCCTGCGCGCGCGATGAGTGCTCCGGGGCCTCGGCCCTAGAGCCCCGCGCACGAGGTGAAGCTGGCCGGGGGGGACGAGCCGCGGTGGCAGAGCAGCGGCACACTCACGCTGCCCGCGCTCACCGGCAGGGTGAGCGCAGTCGTCCCGCAGAGCATCGCGTCGTCGCTCTTGCAACCCGAGCCGTCGTAACCGAGCACCGTCAGCGTCACCTCTCCCGCGGGGAGGTCGCCGAGGCGCACGTTCCGGGCGAGCTCGGTCTGCAGCTCCTCGAGGGTCTTCACCCGCACGGACATGCACGGCCCGCGCAACGGGTCCTTCCCGCGAACTACCACCTGAACCGAGCGCAGCTCCTCGAGGAGCTTCACGTCGCAGGAGGCCTTGTCCAGACGCACGAGCACCGCCTCCACGCCGCCGCCGCAATTGCCGCCGCAGAGCCCGAGGAGCAGAACGACCGCGGCCTCCACCAGCCGGACGGATTCGCCGCAGCGCGCGTTCTCAGAAGACCAGCTCATAGCGCCTCCCGGAGGTCAGCGCGACGGGCAGGATCACCGCGGTCGCCGTGACGGCGGCGCCCACGAGCGTCCAGACCCACCAGCGCGTGTACCACGCCCGCCCCGCCGAACGCTCCTCGGTCGAGCGACGGCCTCCGGGCTCGTCCGGGCCCTTATGCCCGCGCCCCTTCTCGATCCAGCGACCCGCGGCCAGCGCGCTCGCGCTCGCCCGCAGCGCCGGACGCGCCAGGAAGACACCCCGACGCACGTCGAAGACCCCGAGCAGAAAGCCCTCGCGCTCCACCCCCACGAGCACGAGGCGCTCGACGCCAGCCGCCGCCCCCACGGCCGCGAGGAGCTCGGGCTGCCCCGCCTCCTCGCGCGTCAAGGCCGCGCCCCCTGCAACGCCCTCGGGCAGCACGAGCGAGCAATCCTCTCCGACGCGCACCAGGTCCGCCCGCGGACCGCTCGTCCGCCAGCTCGCGTAGTGCTCTCCCGCTTCGACGAGCTCCCCCGCCGCGGCGCTCCTCCCGTCGAGGCGCAGCTCCTTGCCGTCCCCGTCGAGCTTCAGCGCGCACCGCCGACGCGCCCCGTCCCCCGTCACCTGGCGATAGAGCTTCATCACCGCGGGGGGAAAGACCTGCGGGTCGGGTCCCGGCCCGGGGAGTCGTCCCGCCCGCGCGAAGGCCCGCCGCGCCGTCTCGGTGGCGCCGCCGACCGAGTGGCAGAGCCCCGCCCAGAGGTTGAGCCGCTGGGCCAGCTCGAGCCCCACCGCTCCCTCGGCGTGCGCGCGCAGAAGCCGCTCCGCACCCTCCAGCCGCTCGGCGCAGCGGGCGAAGCGGCTCTGCGCGTAGTCCCGACGCGCGGTCTGCAGCGCCAGCGTGGCCCGCGCGACGGCCACGGCTCGCGCCCCGGAGTCCTCGCCGTCGCCACGCTCCGCCCCGACGGAGAGCACGAGCACCGAACCCTCGCCTTCCGCGCGTGCGATCCCCCCGCCGGCGAGGCTTCCGGCCGCGAAGCCGACGACGACGGGCAGGACCGAGAGCGCCGCCGCCGTGATACGATACGGAAACCAGGCGCCTCGAGGCATGAACCCCCAAGAGTTCGGCAAGTACCGGCTACGGGACCGGATCGCGGTGGGGGGCACCGCCGAGGTCTTCCGCGCGGCGCTCGTGCGCCCCGATGGGGTCGAGCAGACGGTGGTCCTCAAGCGCGTGCTGCCGCAGCACGCCCGCGACCCTCGCTTTCGGCAGCTCTTCCGGGAAGAAGCACTCGTCGTCGCCTCGCTGGAGCACCCGAACATCGTCCGCATCCACGACTTCGGTGAGATGCAGGGCACGTGCTACCTCGCCCTCGAGCACGTGGACGGCGCCGACCTCGACACGCTGCTCGGGCCCGGGGGAGAGGAGCTACCGGGTCCGCCGCTCGCCGCCTACCTGGCGGTGCAGCTCGCCTCCGCCCTCGAGTACATCCACGGCCGCACGAGCCCGCGCGGCACGCCGCTCCGCATCGTCCACCGCGACATCTCGCCGCACAACATCTTAGTCTCCCACCGAGGGGAAGTGAAGCTCGCGGACTTCGGCATCGCCCGCTCGGCCCTGCGCTCGGACAAGACGGTCGACGGATCGATCAAGGGCAAGTTCGACTACATGTCCCCCGAGCAAGCCACGCCGGGGGCCGAGGTCGACGCGCGCACCGACCTCTTCGCGCTCGGCGCCGTGCTCTACCAGATGCTCTTCGGCTCGCCCCCTTTCTACAGTCGAAACGACGTCGAGACGCTGGACGCGGTGCGCGCCTGTCGCTACCGCCTCGACGAGAGCTGGCTCTCCGAGCCCCATCGCGCGCTCGTCCCCATCCTGGCCCGCTGCCTGCGCCGCGCCCGCGAGGAGCGCTATCCGGATGCTGGCGCGCTGCGACGCGACCTCGAGGCCTACCTGGCGGAGCTGCCGCACCCTTCGCCGGACGCGCGGACCCTCGCGGCCTGGGTGACGCGGGCCCGACGCGCCCGCGAGGCGGCACGCCCGGCGGACGTCCTGGTCCACGCGCTCCTCGGCGGAACCGACCCGGGACGCGACGACACCGCCGTCGTGGGCGCGAAGGAAGCGGCCGTCGCCGTAGGCCTCGTGACGCCCGTGCCCATGACGCCCACGCCCATCACGCAGATCCGCCCGCGCACCACGGCCACCGCTCGGCCGACGCCGAGGCCGACGGAGCGCCCGGCAGACCGATCGGCGGAGCGCGCCGTAGAGCCGCCGCCGTCCCGCTCGGCGCCCTCCCGCTCGGGGCCCTCCCGCTCGACGCCGGACCTCGTGACGCCGCTCCCGCTCCCCCGCGCGCCCCGCCCTCCGCGACGCGGCACGCGCCTCCGCTCGCTGCTCCCCCTCGCGGCCGTCGCGCTGGTCACCGCCGGGGCCACGATCCTGCTCACGCGCTTGCTCGGCGGAGGGCGGCCCTCCGACGACGATACACGCCCCTCCGTGACCGCTCCGAGCACGCTCTCGTCGCGCGCCGACGCCTCCCCCGCGCGCCTTGCGGTCCCGACGCAGAAGCCGCTCGCCCCCAGCCCTCCGCCCCGGCGCGCCGACGCACGCCCGCCGCCGAGCTCCGGCGCGGGCGAGACGCCGACCCAGCTCCTCGTCAACTCCGAGCCGCCGGGCGCCACGGTGCTCCTCAACGGAGTGGTGATCGGCCGCGCCCCCCTCGCCTACCCGGCCCCCGCCGGCGCGTACGAGGTCGAGGTCGTGCGCTCCGGATATCTGCCCTACCGGACCACCATCCCGGCGGGCCGCGGCGATCAGAAGCTGCTCGCCGTCCTCAAGCGACGCGGCTCCACGGCCCCCGCCTCCCACGGCTTCCTCACCGTCAACTCCATCCCCTGGGCCAAGGTATTCGTCGACGGACGTCCCGTCGGCATCACCCCCCTGCGCAGCCTGAAGGTCGGGGCGGGAGGTCATCGGGTCCAGCTCCGCGACGCCCAGGGCAAGCTCCTGCGAACGTTTGTGGCCCAGGTCCCCGCCGGGCATACTAAGGTCTTCAGCTTCGACCAGAGCGACCCATGAGGGACACGACAACGCGGGTGCAGCTCGACGGCGAGAGGCCCCGATTCTTTCGGCGCCGCTTCTCGCTCGCCGTGCTCGAGGGCCCGGACAAGGGGCGCGGGCTCACGAGCGCCAAGGACCAGGTCACCGTCGGCTCGGCGCCCCAGAACGAGCTCGTGCTGAACGACACGGCCGTGTCGCGCCACCACCTGCGCGTCGAATCCACGCCCGCGGGTTTTCTCCTCGCCGACCTGGACAGCACGAACGGCACCACGCTCGGCAACGTCACGCTGAAGCAGGTCGTGGCCCGGGGCCCGGTGGACCTGCGCCTCGGCGAAACGCTGCTCCGCTTCACGCCGCTCACCGAGGAAGAGGAGGTGCCGATCCTGGCCGAAGATCACTTCGGCGGCCTGCTCGGTCGAAGCCCCTCGATGCGCGAGCTCTTCCGCCGGATGGAGCTGGCCGCGCCGCAAGAGGTGACGGTCCTCCTCGAGGGGGAGACGGGGACGGGCAAGGAGCTCCTCGCCTGGGAGCTCCACCAGCACAGCCGCCGCAGCAGCGGCCCCTTCGTGGTGGTGGACTGCGGGGCGATCCCTCCCACGTTGATCGAGAGCGAACTCTTCGGGCACCTGCGCGGCGCCTTCACGAACGCGCAGGCCGACCGCCCCGGAGCCTTCGAGCAGGCCCACACGGGCACCGTCTTTCTCGACGAGATCGGCGAGCTGGACCTGGCGATGCAGCCCCGCCTCCTGCGCATGCTGGAGCGCGGCCAGGTCAAGCGCCTCGGCGAAAACGTGCACCGCGAGGTGAACGTGCGCATCGTCGCCGCGACGAACCGTGACCTGCAGCGCGCGGTGAACCAGGGGACCTTCCGCGCGGACCTCTTCTACCGGCTGGCCGTGATGCACCTCCGGGTGCCCCCGCTCCGCGATCGCCCCGAGGACGTCGAGCTGCTCGTCGAGCGGCTGCTCCCCGAGATCGCCGAGCGGTTCGGGCTGGCGGCCCCCCCCGCGCTGAGCCGCGAGACGCTCCAGCAGCTCGTGCGACACCCGTGGCCCGGCAACGTCCGCGAGCTTCGCAACTTCCTCGAGCGGCTGGTCACGCTCTCGGCGAGCCAGACGGGGATCGACCCCTTCGAGGATCTGCAGGTGAGCGCGCCGCACCACCCCATGGGGCTCGACCAGCTCGACGCGCTCCCCTTCAAGGACGCCAAGGCGATCTGGCTCGAGCACTTCGACATGCATTATTTAGCGAGGCTTCTAGAACGCTGCGATCACAATGTGGCCGAAGCCTCGCGCCAGTCGGGGATCGACCGCGTCCACCTCTTCCGGCTGATCAAAAAGTACAAGCTCAAGCGCTGACGGGCGCCAACCCGGGAAGAGCGCCAGGGTCAGTTCAGCTCCTGCGCGAAGCGCTGGATGAGGGTCTTCTTCGCCTGCCGGTTCTCGAGCGCCTCCTGCAAACCGAAGATCGGCGCGTCGGCCCCGTAGGAGACGTACTCGCCACCTATCGTCTCGCCCGCGGCGCGCACCTTGGCCTGGAAGGGGGCGTTGACCCCGCGGATCACGTGGAGCCGGTACGTGGTGCCCAAGCGACGGGCCTCGGCGCGGGCGTGCTGCCAGATCTCCTCGTTCTGTGTGGCCACCGCCACGTCGAGCACGTCCCCGTAGCGCAGGGCCTGCGTGACGAGCTCGCGGTAGTGGCGCATCAACGGCCCCCGCTGGTTGATGATCCCCGCCGTGTCCGCCTCGACGTAGCTCCCCTTCACCAGCCGCACCCCGAGTTTCTGACCGGTGCGGGTAGCGAGCGCGGCCCAGTTTCGGAGCGCCGGCATCGAGGCCTCGTAGCGCGCAGCGATCGCGAGACGCACGGGGATCCCCACCTCCGTCACGATCTGCTCCGCCACCTTCAGCGTGAAGGGCATCGTCTCCGAACCGGTCATGTCCAGCTCGAGAGGCACGCCGCGAGCCTTCGCGTGTCGGGCGACGCGCAACATGCCGGCCATCGCGACCTGTTCGCGCCGCTCGCGGGAGAACCCGCTCAGCCCGAGGCCGAGGGAGTCGGGGTCGTACGCCACCGCCGCCTTCAGCCGAGGGTCTTTCGCGCGCGCCGCCGCGAGCTCGTCGATGAGCTTGAGAAAAGACCGCTCCGCGCCGCGCACCGACCAGATATCTCGCAGCGTGGGCGCCAGACGCCCGATCACGACCCCCTCGCTCCCCTGGTCCACGACCCGACGGCCCACGCGCACCGCGCTCGCCGGCGTGAGCCCGGTGAAGGGCTCCCCATGCGCGACGGCCTGCATCAGCCGATTGAAGGGCCAGACGAACGCGGGGAACGTGACGGCCCGGCCGACGAGGAGCTTCGCCCGCTCGACGCCTTGCACCAGGAACTGGCGCGGCGTGAGGGAGAGCGCTTCGGGCGCTCCGAGCGACGCCGCCGGAGCACGCGCGAGCGGGGTACGCGTGACCACCGGGTCGCGCGCGAAGGCGGTCGAGCCCTGCGACGCAAGGGCCGCCAGGACGAGCACCACGGGAACCCTTCGACGGGCGGGCTGGTACATGCCGCGAAGACGAGCAAGGTCCATACCGCCGACGGGCGCCGTTCCCCGGAACGTCAAGGCCTGGAAACAGCACGACGAACCGGCCCGACGCGGTGCGTTCGTCGGATCTCCTCGGTCCCCCGACGTGAGAGGACTCCGGCGCCAGGCCTAGCCACTGCCACCCGCAGGCTGCGCCCGGGCTTGGGACCGGGCCCGCAGTCCGCCGCTCCGGCCCTGCATCGCAGAGAGGCCGAACGCTGCTAGGATAGGGATTCTCATGACGCGGCTCCGGCGATGAACGGCGTCCTCGACTGGGGTGTGGAGGTCGTTCGCGCCCTGCAGGCGCACCGCTCCCACCTCGCCGACCTCTTCAACCTCGCGGTGACCCAGCTCGGCCACCAGCTCGCGCTCGTCCTGCTCGTGGCCTTCGTGATCTGGTGCGTGGACCGCCGGCTCGGCCTGCGCCTCGGCGCGCTGCTCGTCGGGTCGGGTGTGGTGAACGTCCTCTGCAAGGCCTGGTGGCGCGGTCCGCGGCCCTATCAGTTCGCCCGCTCCGTGGCGCTCATCGGCCCCCCCGAGCTGAGCCCGGGCGTACCGAGCGGACACGCGCAGCTCACGCTCACCGCCTGGGGAACGCTCGCGCGCGGCCTCAATCGCCGCTGGGCCGTGGCTGTGGCGGCGCTGGTCGTGCTCCTCGTCGCCGGCTCGCGCCTCTACCTGGGCGCGCACTTTCCGCACGACGTGCTGGTGGGCCTCGCCCTCGGCGCGACGCTCCTCGTCCTTGCGCCGCACCTCGAGCGGTGGCTCGTCGAGCGCTTCCAGCACCTCTCGCCCCGAGGCCAGCTCGTCGCCGGCGGCGCGCCATCGCTGCTTCTGCCCCTCTGGCCGCACCGCGACCTCGTGGCCCTCGGCGGCGTGCTCGCCGGCCTCTGCGCGGGGCTGCGCTACGCGCCCGTAGAAGAGTCGTCGCCGAAACGCCGCGGGCCGGGATGGACCGCCGCGAGCTTCGCGGCTGGCGCACTCGCCCTGGTGGCGCTGTACCTCGCGCTTGGATGGCTCGCGCGACGCACCGCTGCTTCAGGGCAGCCGGAGGACTGGTACCCCGCCCCGCCCTCGCTCGCCCTCGCCCTCGGGCTCGCGCTCCGCTGGCTGCGCTACGGCGTCACCGGGCTCTGGATCGCCGGAGGGTGGCCCGCGCTCGCCCCCCGCCTCGGGCTCCCCGTCGTGGGGACCCGACCCCCATCGGGCCAACCGACCCCGCAGCCCTGGCCACAGCCGCCAGCCGACGCCGACCGTAGCTAGCGCGCGGACCGCCGCGCCGCCGCCCTCACCGCAGAGGACCCTTGTCAATTCACGGACCTGCTCCGCTCCGGGCGCGCCGTCGGTCCCGGCATCGTTCCTGCTCTATTCCGCCTCGACTCCCCATGCGACGTTTCCCCTCGACCCGGTCTCTCACGGTCACGCGCCGCGTCGCGCTGCTCGTGCTCGCGCTCGGCGCCCTCTCCTCCGGCGCCCTCCCCGCCGCGAACGCCGCACCGCGTCTTCGCGACAACGTCCCGGCCCGCCGCGACGTGCTCGAGCAGCGACTTCCGGTCGCGGAGCGCTTCGACCGCGCCGCCGCCCGCGCCGCGCTGCAGCCCGGCGGAACGCGGCTCGCGCTCGTCACCACCGTCGCCCCGGCCTACGACATCCCGACCTTCAACATGGGCCTGGCCGAGCTGGCCGGCTACCTGCGCTACAAGCACCGCGAGCTGGCCCATCGTCCCGCGCGCATCACCTTCATCGAGCCCGACCTGATGCTCTCGCGCACCCCCGAGCTCGCGCAGAGCGTGGACTACACCCTGAGGAAGCTGCGCGCCACCAAGCCGCACATCATCGGCGTCTCGGCCAAGATGGGCTCGCAAGACAACCTGATCCAGCTCCTCACCCGCTTGCGGCGCGAACCCTGGGCGAGAGACGCGGTGATCGTAGTGGGCAACGTGATGGGCACCTTCTCCCACGCCACCCTCGCCGAGCGCTTCCCCGAGGTGGTCTTCGCCCTCGGCGAGGGGGAGCTGGCCATCGACGCGATCTACCGGGCCGTGAAGACGCGACGCACCGACCTCTCGAAGATCCCGAACGTCGCCTATCGCTCCTCCGACGGCCTCGTGCGCACCCCCCGCAAGGTCCTCGCCCTCGAGCGTCAGCGCTGGCTGCCCGCCCTCGACATGCTCGAGCAGGCGCTGCGCGTCAAGGCCGACATCGGCCTCGAGGCCTCGCGCGGCTGTCCGGGCCATTGCACCTTCTGCTCGGTGCCGCAGCTCGACTTCAAGACCAAGCCCGACGGCTCGAACCCCGCCGCTCCCTGGCGGCACTTTCCCGTCACCCGCACCGCCGAGCTCGTCCGGGTGCTCCGCGCCGCCGGCGCCACGACCCTGAACTTCGTGGACAGCGAGTTCGGTAGCCGCAATCCGCGCTACCTGACCCGCCTCGCCCACCAGCTCGGCAAGCAACCCGGGGCCCCCTTCGCGGTGGACTTCCGCCTCGACGCCTTCGGCATGGCCGACCCGAAGCTCGCGAAGCGCTTCATCTCGGTCCTCGGACTCCTCGCCCACGCCGGCTTGAACAGCGTCTTCGTCGGCGCGGAGTCCGGCTCCGACGAGCAGCTCCGGCGCTACGGCAAGGGCTACCCCCTCGACGTGAACCTGCGCGGCATCGACCTGCTCGTGCGCGCCGGACTGCGGCCCCAGGTCGGATTCATCACCTTCGACCCGCTCATGACCCGCCGCGACCTGGAGGCGAACCTGCGCTTCCTCCTCCGGCGCGTCGGCGGCACCGCCACGCAGAAGGGGCGGCGCGTGCTGAGTTACGTGACGAGCCCCCTCAACGTGATGCGCGTGCAGGCGGAGACGCCGCTGCAGCGCCTCGTCGCGAGCTGGAGGCTCGCCATCACCCCCGAGGGGACCGAGGCCTTCTACCGCGCCGAGTTTCTCGACCCTCGCATGGAGCAGCTCGCGACCGCAGCTCAGGACTGGTTCCGCGAGATCATGCACCTGCGCTACCCGGTCCTCCAGGCCTCACGCTACGCGCGCTCCCCCGCCGTTCGCGCGCGCGCCACCGACCTGGTGGAGCGACTCCACGCGCTCGACGTGCTCTACCTGAAGGGGCTCCTTCGTGAGCTCCCCCGCGACCCCTTCGACCGCACGCTCGACGAGAACCCCGCGCGCCTCCGCCTCGACCAGGCCTTCCGCACCGCCGCGCGGGACCACTGGGCCATCGCCGCACGCAACGCCGCTCCGGGCCTTGCCCGCGTGGGCGCCGCGTTCCGCGCCAAGCGCACCGCGCTCGAAGCGGAGCTCAAGGCCCTCTGCGACAGCGGGGAGATCTGAGGTCGAAGGGGGGCGCGCCTGGAGAGGGACTACTTCACCACGAAGAAGGCATCCACCAGCAGGCCGCGCCGGCCGTGCCGCCCGACGAAGCTGCTCTCGAGACGCAGGTCGTTGCCGAAGCGATCCGTCTTGCCCGTGGGCCGGGCCTCGAGGCCGAGGCTCCGCACCCCCGCCTGACGCAGGCTGCGGAGCTCGCTCTTCTGCGAGACCCCGTCGCCGTTCCGGTCGTTCCACAGCCTGAGCTGCGCGAAGCTCCGGTCTCCAGCGTCGATGCGGCCGTCGCCGTTGCCCCCCTGCTCCGGACGGTCGAGCACCGCGAGCGCCTGGAAGCCGTCCTCCGTCGGACCGCTCACCTCCGAGGCCTCGCCGAAGAGCTCGCGCCCGCTGTCCACGCGGCCGTTACCGTTCCGGTCGAGCACGAGCAGCGCGTCGTCCCCCCGGACCCACGCGGTCCTCTGCTCGCCGAGCCCGAGCAGGTCGAAAGTCGGCCCCTCGTCCACCGGGAGCAGATTCACCCCGTCGCCCGAGAGGTCCAGCACCAGCGGCGAGCCCTGGCACTGCAGGTCGGCCGGAGCGCTCTCCACCGGCGTCGGGATCGCCTGATACAGGCTCGGCGCCGGAGCGCTCGTCTTGGAGCGGTCACCCGTCGTCGGCTGCGTCGGCGCGGGCGGCGTGGTCTTCTTGTAGGAACCCTTGAAGAGAAAGACGTTGGCGGCGGCGTACTCGATGGTGAGCGCCTGGGTCCACTCCCCCCGCTGGCAGTCCGACGGGATGGCGGTGCACGCCGCGCGCAGGGCGCGGATGTTCAGGCGACCGCACTTGCACGTCGTCCGCGTGCTGCTGACCTCGCAGTTGCAGCGCCCGGGCTGCTTCACGTTGCACTCGGTGTACTGGTTGTCCTTCGCCGCCTGCTGCTCCCAGTAGGTGCAGATGTCGCCGGTCTTGGTGCTGGTCTTGAACATGCCGTTCTTGTCCACGGTCGTGCGCGAGAAATCCGGCGCGTAGGTGAACTTCAGCCCCTCGGCCGCGAGCACCTTGTTCAGCTCCTCGGCGTAGACGCGCCGCGCGTTCTGCGGGTCGCACCGGTCCACCGGAGCAGCGCCCGGCTCCCCGCCCCCTGCCGCCGGAGGCTGCTCCTCGAGCGCCGAATCGACGAAGAGGCGCGTGTTCGTGTTGCACGAGTCGGTCACGATCACGCCGTACATGTCCGCGCAGGTCACGCAGCCCTTCTCGTCGGCGAGCTTGCAGACGAAGGGCACACCTCCCGCCATGCTCCCCACGATGGTCTTCACCACCACCCCGCCGTTCAGGCACTCGGCCACCGTGCTGCCATCGCCCATCACGGAGACGTCCAGGCGATCGCACGCGTTCGGATTCGGGTAGCGCGCGCACGCATCCTCGCCGTTCACCTTGAGGCACTGCATGGCCTGCAAGGCCCCGAGCTGGTCGGTGCGCAGCTCGAGCTTGGAGATCCGCTGGCTCGTGTCGATCGTCCCGCCGCACCCCGCGGCGAGTCCCGCACTCCAGCCGAGCAAGGCCAAGACCGTCACTCCGTGTCGCCTCGTCATGGTTCTTCGAACCTCCTGGTGTGCCCCAGGGGCGAAGGAGTGCAAGGCTCCTGCCAGCCCGCAGCGAGGCGCAGCGTCGCGCGTCAGCGGCGAATGGAGCGACTTGCCTGCGAAAATTTCGAGCTCATCGCGAGGTGCCCGTAGCCGCGTCGCGACTCCCCTGGGGCTCGCTCCCCCGATCCGGGCCATAGCCCCCTGGGTCAATCGCGCCCAGGGCCCCACGGTCGACGACGCAGCGCTTCCCCCGCGCCTCCGCGTCGCCCGCCTCGGCTCAGGGCATCAGCCCGAGCTGCGAGAGCACGAAGGCCAGCCGATCGGTGGCTTCCTCGATGCGCTTGGAGGTGGGCTTGCCCGCCCCGTGCCCCGCCTTCGTCTCGGCGCGCAGCAGAACCGGCAGCCTCCCCCCCGTGGCGGCCTGGAGCCGCGCCGCCATCTTGCGCGCGTGGAAGGGGTGCACGCGCGAGTCGGACACGCCGGTGGCGATGAACACTGCCGGGTAGCGCGTCCCGTCCTTCACGTTGTGATAGGGCGAATACGCCCGCAGCCACTTGAAGTGCTCCGGGTCCTCGGGGGTGCCGTACTCGGGGATCCACAGCTTGGCGATGAGGTAGCGGTGGTAGCGCAGCATGTCGAGGAGCGGCACGCCGGACACCACCACGCGGAAGAGCTCCGGGCGCTGCACCAGCACGGCCCCGGTCAGCAAGCCGCCGTTCGAGCGTCCATCGATGGCCAGCTTCTCCGGCCGCGTGATCTTCTGCGCCACCAGATACTCCGCGGCAGCGATGAAATCGTCGAAGACGTTCTGCTTCTTTCCGAGCATCCCCCCCTTGTGCCAGGCGTCCCCGTACTCGCCCCCCCCTCGGAGGTTCGCCTCCGCGTACACGCCGCCGCGCCGCAGCAGTTCGTAGAGCTCCGGCACGAAACGCGGCGTGAGCGAGATGTCGAAGCCTCCGTAGCCGTAGAGCAGCGTCGGGTTCTGGCCGTCGCGCACGAGCCCCTTCTTGTGGAGCAGGAACATCGAGACGCGCGTGCCGTCCTTGGACGGGTACCAGTGCTGCGAGAGCTCGAACTCGTCGCTCGAGACGGGCGACTTCACCTGAGCCCAGATCGTCCCCGCCCCCTCGGGGGTGCTCGCCCGCTGGGCCCGCCGCGCCGCCACGAGGCCCTTCGCCAGGCGCGGCACCGTGGTGCCCAGGATGCGCGGCGGCACCAGATACGACGAATACGAGTAATAGAGGTCGGGCTTATTCCACTCGCCGCTGACCGCGCTGACCGTGCCGAAGGGGGTGAAGGGCAGCTCGCCGAGACGGCGCCCGTCGAGCTCGTGGAGCGCGATCACCGACGCCGCGTTCTTCAGGTAGAGCGCCACGAGCTTGCCGCCGATGACCGAGATGGACTGCAGGATCTCCTCCCGCTCGGCGATCACCCGCTTCCACTGCCTGCGCGCCGGACGCGCGGGATCCACGCGATACACCTGATTGCGCGACGCCCCCTCGTTGGTCTGCAAGAGAAGGCGGTCGTTCAGCACCTCCGGCAGGTAGAGGTGGTTCTTGCCGCGCGCGACCGGCACGAAGGCGCCGTCCTTGTGGCGTCGGTCGAGCAGGTGCACCTCGCTCTGGGCCCACCCGAGATAGACCATCACCACCAGGTAGCGCCCGTTCGGCGAGAGCGACACCGACGGCATCTCGCGCAGGTCCCGCCCCGGCCCGAAGACCACCGGGTCCTGCTTGCCGTCGGTGCCGAGCCGGTGGAAGAAGACGTGACGGTGATAGTGCTCCTCCCCCTTGGGGACGCTCCCCGGCTGCGGCAGCCGCACGTAGTAGAAGCCGCTCTCATCGGGGAGCCAGGCGAGCGAGGTGTGGGGCGTGCGCGAGATCGACTCGGCCAGGTCCTTGCCCGTCGCCACCTCGCGCACCCGCAAGGTGCTCAGCTCGTCCCCCGAGGTGGAGGTCCCGTACGCCAGGTAGCGACCGTGCGGGGAGGGATACCACCAGTCGAGCGCCACCGTGCCGTCTCTGGACAGCCCGTTCGGATCGACAAGCACCGCATCCTCGCCCCCGGCGCCGCGTCGCACGTAGAGGATCGGCTGGTTCTGGCGCCCCGTGCGTCGCGTGTGGAAGAGAAAGAGCGGCCCCTCCTTCGGGTAGCGCAGGACCGGCGTGCCGATGCTCTCGACGGTCAGAAGGCGCGTCAGGGCACGGCCGAGCTCCTTGCGCCCCGGGATGGCGTCGAGGACGGCCCGCGTGTAGCGGTTCTGCGCCTCGGTCCAGGCGCCCACCTCCTTGGACGCGTCGTCCTCGAGCCAGCGATAGGGGTCGCGGACGCGCTCGCCGTGCAGGAGCTCCACGACCGCTTCCGCGCGCGTCGGCGGCGGTCCCCCGCGGCGGGGCGGCGTCGAGACGGCAGGTGACGGAGAGAGTGCTCGGCGGGGCTTGGCCATCGGCGTCTCGGTGCGTGCTGGCGGCCCCGCTGGAGGCGCGACGGGGCCGCAGCTCGCAAGCCATAGCACGGAAACGAGGCCCAGGCCGCGTCGGGGGTTCGTCGTCGGGCGATGCGCAATCATGAAGGGGACGTATCACGACGGGGCCCCGGCCGAGAAGGGGCCGGGCGCCTCGCGACCCATGCGACCGTGGTTGATTGCCCTCGGATTGCGCTCGGTGGGCGTTATTTCTTCTCGGGCGGCTGCCCCGCTCCGGCGGGCCCCGCACCGGGGGCGCTCTCGAGGATCACGAACTCCACCCGCCGGTTGGCCTCGCGCCCCTTGCCCGTGCGGTTGTCGGCCACCGGCTTGTCCGAGCCGTAGCCCTGCGCGAAGAGGCGCGCCCCTTCGATCCCTTCCTTGATCAGGAAGATCCTCACCGCCTCGGCACGGGACTGGGAGAGCTTCCGGTTGTGGTCCGCCGCACCCTGGCTGTCCGTATGCCCCTCGATGCGCACGCCCTTGATCTGCGGGTTCGCCCGCAGCGTCAGCGCCACCTCCTTGAGGATGGCGAAGGAGACCGACCGAATGACGGCCTTGTCCGTGGCGAAGAAGATCTTCTTCATGATCTGGATGCGGTTGTCCTTCACCACCACGTGACCCGTCCCCTTGTCGGGGCAACCGTCCTCGTCCTTGTAGCCGTTGATCGTCTCCGGCTCGTTCGGGCACTTGTCCTGCGCATCGGGGACCCCGTCGCCGTCGTTGTCCGGGTCGGGGCAGCCGTCGTTGTCCTTGAAGCCGTCCATGTCCTCCGGCTTGTTCGGGCAATCGTCCAGATTGTCCGGCACGCCGTCGTTGTCGTTGTCCGGATCGGGACAGCCGTCCGCATCCTTGAAGCCGTCCTTGTCCTCGGGCTCCTTCGGGCACTGGTCCTTCGAGTCCTCGATCCCGTCACCGTCCTGATCGGGGATGTCGGGGCAGCCGTCGTCGTCCTTCAGCCCGTTCTTGTTCTCCGGCTGGAAGGGACACGAGTCCTTCAGGTCGGGGATGCCGTCCTTGTCGTTGTCCGGGTCGGGGCAACCATCGTCGTCCTCGAACGTGTCCTTGTCCTCCGGCTCGTTCGGGCAGCGGTCCCGGTCGTCCGGAATGAGGTCCTCGTCGTTGTCCGGGTCGGGGCAGCCGTCGCTGTCGCGAAAGCCGTCCTTGTCCTCTTTCTGCGTGGGGCACTTGTCGTCGGCATCCGCGATGCCATCCCGGTCGGTGTCCGTGAAGTCCGGGGCCCACCTGAGGCCGAGCAACGCGCGCGCCTGGGGGCTGCCGATGGCCTTGATGATGCCGAAGCCCGCACCGGCGGCGAGCTCGAAGCCGCTTCCGAGCTTCACGCGCGCCCCGAGGTCCGCCTCGAGCGGAAACGCGTCCAGGTCCTTGCCCGACGTGTCGGTGCAGGTCGTCGTGCCGCTGATCGGGTCGCGCGTGCACCCCGACCGCGTCTTGAAACCAGCGCGTCCGTAGAGCTCGCCCATCAGCAGCACGCGCGGATGCACCCGGTAGCCCGCCCCCACCCCGTACATGAGCTGGTCGTCCACCTCCGACGAGAACATCATCACCGACTCGCGGATCATCCACCCCAGGTCGAGCGCGGCGATGAAGTTGCCGATGCGGTAGTCGAGCGCGAGCCGCGGCCGCACCGAGAGATTCGGGTCCCCGCCGAAGTTGTCCCGCTTGCCCGTGGGGAAGGTCAGGATCGGCGAGACCGCCAGCGAGAGGCCTTTCCAGTCGTGCAGCAACATGACCTTGAGCTGCATCCGCAGATCGCCCACCCCGGTCGCCGACAGGGTGTTGCCCGTCCGGTTACCGAGGTCGTCCACCTCCGTGCCGCGCAGGAGGAGATTCACCGGGAGACTCAGCCCGATCTGCCCGCGAAACCAACCGAACCGGACCGCAAACGCGCCCCCCACGTCCATGGTGAGCTGGTTCTTCACCACGTCGATCGCGTCGGCCTTGCCGAGCTCGAAGGGGGTCGTGCTACCCGGCGTGGACTTCTGCACGAAGAGCACGAGGGGCCGGTGCTGGTAGTTGAACATCAGGTCCAGGCTGAAGGAGAGGTGGTCCCCCGTCTGGGCCGATTCCACGCTGAAGAACGTGTCCTTGATGCCGATCGCAGGCTCGAAGTGCTGCGTCGGAAACGACCTGGACACGGTGTTTTGGGCGGCGGCGGGGAGGGAAACGAGAGTGCTGACGACCACCGCGGCAGCCAGGCGAGCGAGGCGCATGAGGGTCACCGTGGTTCGAGGTTTGCGCGATTGTTCCATAGGTTGCCACATGAGTACAGTTTCCCGGGCCCGACGGGAAGGGGCTTTGTAACAGCACTTTGGGGCTTGACGGCTGCACGGAAAATACGCGAAGGTGAACGAAGCGACGGGGAGTCCACCGTCGACGGTCGGCCCTACACGAAAGGTTGTTTCCCCCGAGGGGAACCGACCTACGGGAACCTTGCCCCAGGGAGCCGGCAGACGAGCCTGGTCGCGGGCCACAGCGATCGGGCCGCTGCATTCAACCGCCGACAGGAGCCCGCTCCGCATGGCGCGGAGCGCTGGAGTTTCAGGCTAAGGATCTCGACTTCCCGGTTGGTCTGAGCCCGGTCTACGAGCCCGCGGACGTGAGTGCGTTGCACCCAAGCCCGAGGCGACGGCACGGAGCCAGAACACCCGATCCAGGCGGATCCCCGACGCAGCACCGTGGCGCAGGTTGCAAGTGAGGCTGTTCGCATGATGGATTCGAGTCCCGGGGGCGGAAATCGACGCGGCAGACGGAATGGCCGGCCTGGGGGGCCCTCCGGAGATGACCGAGGCGGGCGTGGCGGCGGCGGCGGCGGCGGTGGCGGTGGCGGCGGCGGCGGCGGCGGTGGCGGCGGCGGTGGCGGCGGCGGCGCGGGCCCCGGCAAGCGGCGCCGGCGAAAACGCGGGCGCGGCGCAGGCACCGGCGGTGGGGGCGGTGGAGGCGGTGGCGGCGGCCACGTAGCCCGGCAGCATCAGATCGATCGCCTGCCTCCCGAGCCGGGGCGGCATGATTCGAGCGTGCTCGGTGGCCGTGCCCCTCGCGTGGCCGGCGAGGCGCCACCCCCACGACGGCAGGAGGACGGGCCACCCGACGCGTTCAAGCTCTTCTGCGCCTTCCACCTGGGAATCACCGCCGACGACACCTACCAGAAGCCGACCCTCGACGGGGTGGCCCGTCGGTACGGAATGCCGGTGGACGAAGTCCAGAAGCTCCTGAAGGAGTACCGGATCGATCAGGAGACGATCCGGAAGGCGCGCTTCGATCTGGAGGCCGCGCAGATGGACATCCGCGTGGCGCCGGCCGGGATCAGTCGCACGGAGATCGCGCGCGAGCTCTACGACTGGTACCTGGACACGATCCAGGAATAGCAGGCAGGCACCGCAGCGAGCAACGCCATCCGCCGGGCAGCGAGCAACACCGCCCGGCGGGATGGAGCTCGATCGTACGGGTCGCGAGGCGCCCGCCGGGCAAGGCGCGAGCGAGGAGCCCGCGGAGCTTACTTTTCCGTAAGTGAGCAGGCACCGCAGCGAGCAACACCGCCCGGCGGGATGGAGCTCGACCCGTAGTTATTTACAGAGCTCGCGCAGGACGACCGTCGCGTACGCCCCCGCCGGGAGCGCGAAGCGCAGCCGTAGCGCGGAGGGGTCGTCGACCACCGTCTCGAGCTCAGGCTCGCCGAGCGGCACCGCGAGCGGACGCCGGCCCCCGCGGGCGAGGCGGCCGAAGCGCGCGAAGTCGTCCGGCCCCACGCGATGCGCGTCGAGCACGCGATCCTCGGCCTCGCGCGCGGCCGACCCCTCCTTAGGACGCGGCATGCGGGGACCGCACATCGGCCCGGTGATCACGAGCTCGCCTCGCTCGAGTCGCGCCTGATCCGTCTCGCGCTCCTCGCTCACGAAGAGGCCCCCGCTGTCGGTGCGCTGCAGAACCTCGCCGCCGAGGAGGTTCGCGAGCAGCCCCTGCCCAATCCGCTCCGCGAGCACGGCGTTGAAGAGAAACGACTGGAGCGACGAGACCAGCAGCCGGTGCTGGTGGCGATCGCGCGGGAGCTTCTCCTCGCCGCGCAGCATGGCGAGCGCCCGCTCCGCGTTGTCTCCCGCCGAGCCGAAGCGCTGCGCGCCGTAGTAGTTCGGCACGCCGCTCTCCGTCAGACGGGCCAGGATCGCCCGCGCCCCGGCGACCGCGTCCCCCTCGCGCACGCCTCGCAGGACGAGCACAAAGCGGTTTCCCTGCAGGTGTCCCGTGCGCAGCTTGTTCTTGTGGCGGCCCGCCTCGAGCACGCGGAGCTCCGGCCCCTCCACGGCGAGGAGCGCGGCCGGGTCGACCCCGCTGAACGAGAGCCACTGTCGCGTGACGGCGTGGCGATCCTTCATGCCCGCGTAGCCCACCGTGGCCGGCGAGACCCCGACCGCACGCGCGAGCCGATCGATCGCCTGCGGCGTCGTGAGGCCCCGCTTCTCGATCCGCACCAGCGTGTGCTCTCCCTCGCCGCACGGCAGGTAGGCGGGGAGCTCCTCGACGACGAAGTCCTCGGGGTCGCGCGTCGCTCCTCCGACGCCGGGAAGCTCGGCGGTCAGGAGCGGCAGGGCTAGGGGATCGAAGCGCATGGACGTGGGGGTGGAGGCCGAGGGCGCGCGGGTCAGCGCTTGTTGCCCATGGCCCGCACCATCTTGAGGTACATGAGCGCGCTCTTGTTCGTGGGCTCGAGGCGCAGGACCTCCTGCCATTCCGCGAGCGCCGCGTCGGCCTGGCCCGCCGAGTAGAGCGTCACGCCGAGCTGCAGGCGCGCGGGAACGAAGGTAGGCGTCGCTTCCGTGACCTCGCGATACTCGCGGATGGCCTGCTCCATCTCGCCCATGTCGCGGTAGGTGTTGGCGAGCTTGGTGCGGATGTCCACGAAGGTCGGGCAGAGCGCGAGCGCGAGCGTGTATTCCCGCACCGCCTCGGCGAAGAACCCGATGCCGTGGTAGGCGTCCCCGATATCGGCGTGCATGTTGCCGATCTTCCCCTTGGCGAAGGGGTCGAGCTGCCGCGGCTGGCTCCGGCAACGCGCCATGGCCTGCGTGTAGATCTTCTTGGCCTCGCGATACTTGCCGAGGTCGTTGTAGGTCACCGCGAGGTTCAACGCCGCCTCGGTGTACTGCGCGTTGATCTTCAGCGCCTGCTCGAAGCACTCCTGCGCCTGCGTGTACCGCCCCTGGTCGTGATAGATCACGCCCAGCATGTTGTAGACGTCGGCGAAGCCCCGGTTGTCCCGCAGCACCTGGGTCAGGATCTTCTCCGCGCGGTCGAACTCGCGGTTGCGGTAGTGCTCTTGCCCCAGGGAGAGGAGGTGTCTGATCCGCTCGTCCATCGCTCAGTTCCGATGCTCTGCGAGGTATTGGAGGTAGAGCTTGGCCTTGGCCGCGCGGTGATCGCCCGGGTACTTTCGGGCCAGCGCGAGAAAGGTCTCCCGCGCCTTGTCCGGCTTCTTCATCTTCAGGTACGTCTTCCCGAGGAGCAGCATCACCTCGGGGTCGATGTTCGCGTCGGGGTAACGGTTGAGCAGGCCCTCGAGTCGCAGGATCGTGGCGTAGGGCCGATCGTTCTCCAGATAGAAACGCGCGACGTAGAGCTCGTGGTCGGCGAGGTTGCGCACGCACTGGCGATCCATGTCCGCGACCTTCGCCAGATAGGGGCTCCGCGCGTAGGTCTTCCTGAAGTTCTGCACCTCGCGCAGCGCCTCGCGCGTGGCCGTCTGGTCCTTCTCGTGCCCGGGCGGCACCAGAAACCAGTCCGACGGGATCTGCTTCATGTAGGCCTCACAAACCTTGTAGGCCGCGTAGCCGTCCTCCACCTGGGGGTGCGTGGGATGGAACTTGACGAACAGTTTGTAGGCGTCGATCGCCTCGAGGTACTTCTCTTGCGCGAGATAGGTGTCGGCGACGCGCAGCTCGGCGAGCGTCGCGTAGCGAGAGAAGGGGAACTTGCTCTTCACGAAGGCGAAGTACTTCATCGCCTCCGGGTAGCTCTCGTCCTTCAGCTCCCTGAGCCCTTTCTCGTAGTTGGCGCGCGCTGTTTCGCCGTACGAGACGGAAACGCCGCCCCCTGCCTCGGCGCAGCCGACCAGGCTGCCGCCGCAGAGCAACGCGATCCATCCCAGGAAGGCCCGATTCATGAAAACCCGCCGAATTTGCGCCAGCTTACCCTTTGCCAGCGGGGGTGTCAACGCGCGGCGTGCGCCCAGAGCCCCTCGGTCGGGGCCCGCCGGCAGGGGACCCCCGTGAGGCGTCCCGTGGGCCGCCTGGCGTCTGGGACTGCCAGGTGGTGCGCTTCCGGAGACCACCGGGGGGAGACGACGGCCAGGCAATGGCATAAATATTTGTTATTAAATGATTAAATAGGATAAATAGCCTTGGCCTCGACCTTGCTTTTTCGGTCGCCCAGCATGCCGACGCTCCGACTATCCCACGCCCCGCGACTGCTCCTCGCCGCCACGGCAGGGCTCCTCGTCTCCGCCCTTGCCGGGCCGGCCTCCGCCGGGCCGCGGCTTCCGGGCAGAGCCGACCTGAAGGTCCCCCAGCTGCTCCGTCGGGTCGTCGGCCTGCGCGGGCTGCTCTCCACCCCGCGAGACGCCTGGCCCGCGCACTTCAAGCGCGAGGCGGCAATTCGCGCGATCGAGACGGAGATCCACGAGCGGCCGGACCTGGAGAACACCTTCCGGGATTACTACGGCCACCTGGGCGGCAAGACCCTGTGGCGCACGCGCGACGCCTTGGTGATGCTCGGCATCGGGACCGTGGTGAACATCGGCGGCTTCCTGCAGCCGCACCTGCTCATCCCTTACCTCCTGGCCGGCGTGGCGCTCGACGTCTTCAACTTCGCCAGCCGCGCCTACGAAGTCGCACGCATGAAGCGACGCACGACGGTGGCGCTGCTCCGAGATGGCCGGATCCCCGAGGAGCTGCTCGCTCCCCATCGGGATGCCGTGGGGGCGGTGGAGGAGCTCGGCCCGGGGCTCCCGCCCGCTCCGCCGCGTGGACGCGCGCGCGCACGGCTCCACGAGAACCGCCTTCCCGGCGCCGTTCAGAAGGTCTTCAGCCTGATCTCCACGGTGGCCGCGCACCCGACGAAGTGGAAGAGCCGCTGGACGCGAGAGGTCGCGCTGCAGGCGCTGGAGGCCGAGGTGCACAAGGTTCCCCACCTCGAGTGGGCCTTCGAGCAGCGCTACGGCGAGCTCGGCGGGCGCAGCCTGTGGAGCCTGCGCGACGCGGTGGTCATGGCCGGGATCGGCGAGGCGATCAACATCGGCGGCTTCCTGCAGCCGAACCTGCTCGTGCCCTACCTGGTCGCGGGCGTGGCCGCGGACCTCGGCACCTTCGGCTTGCGCCTGGCGAGCGTGGCCCGCACGCGCCGCCAGACGCTCCTCTCGCTCATCGCCGACGGCACGGTCCCCGACGCGCTGCTCGCCCCCTTCAACGCCGCGCTCGGGAGAGCCCCGACGGATCGCAACCACGCTCCTCGCAGAGCGCGGGTCGCGCCCTCTCTATAGGAGGCCCTGGCCGAGCTGCCAGCCCCCCGCGGTCGCCAGGAGCCCCACGACGAGCGAGCTCGCCACGTAGAGTCCCGCCGACAGAAACGCGCCCCGGTGGAGCAGGGCGAGCGTCTCGAAGCTGAAGGCCGAGTAGGTGGTGAAGCCGCCGAGCACGCCGGTCACCAGGGCGAGCTGGAGGTTCGGCGTCCAGGCGCTCCACCTCTGCGCCAGGCTCATGAGCAGGCCGATGGCGAACGAGCCGAGGAGATTCACCGTGAGCGTGCCCACGGGGAAGGCCAGCGGCACGAGCCGCGTCCAGAGGAGCACGACGAGGTAGCGCCCGCCGCTCCCGAGCGCCCCGCCGAGGCAGACGAGCAGAAACCCCTTCATGGCGCGAACGGCCAGCGGTCGGCCACGAGGCGAAACGCGAGGACCGCGGTGCCGCAGGCCAGCAGCAGCCAGAGCAGTGTCCAGACCAGCGAGCCGAGGACCCGCCCGCCGGGGCCACGGGCCACCACCGCAGTGGAAACGTCGTCGGGAACCGGCACGATCAGCGGCGGCGTGGACGGGGGCTCGGGGGCTGCCTCGACGGGCAGGGAGCTGACCACCGACGCGAGAGGCTCGGGCGCGGTCGCAACCGGCGCTTCGACGGGAGCCGGGTCCGCGGGCGAGGTGGCGGCCGGCGCTTTGACGGGAGCCGGGTCGGCGACGGGTTCGAGCGCCACGGGCTCGGGCTGCGCGGACGCGCCGGAGCGGAACGCCTCCATGAACGCCGCGGCGTCGGGGTACCGCGCCTCGGGAGCTCGAGCCAGGGCCCGCAGGATCGCGGCCTCGACGGGCTCGGCAGCTGCGAGGCGCTGGCTGGGCGGAGGTACCGGCTCGTCGAGCAGACCGCCCTCCTCGCGCCCCCCGGAGGAGGCGTCGAAGGGCCACGCCCCCGTCACCAGCCGATACGCCAGCACGCCGAGCGCGAAGACGTCGCTTCGCGCGTCGGGCGCCGCTCCGAGGAGCTGTTCGGGCGAGAGCCCCTCGGCTGCGGGCCGCCCGTCGAGCAGCGCCGCCGGTAGCTCCGCCTCCCCCGCTCTCGGCTCGAGCGCTGCCATGCCGTGGTCGGCGAGACGCAGCCCCGGCGGCCAGACGCCGTCAGGCCGCGGCACGACGAAGACGTTCTGCGGCTTCAGATCTCCGTGGCAAAGACCGCGCTGGTGCAGGCAGGAAAGACCGGCGACGAGGCCCTCGAGGAGCGCCCCCGCCTCGGCCGGCTCGAGCGGCTCCAGCCCCTCGAGCACCTCGAGCAACGAGGATCCGGCCGCGAACTCCGCGATGGCGTAGACCCCGCCGTCGGGCAGGCGACCCACCTCGCGCAGGGCGAGCAGCGCCGCGCCGTCCAGCTCGCGCACCTCGCGGGCGAGGGCTTCGAGCCGCAGGGCCGCCTCGGCGCGCGCCCCCACGGCCGGGTGCAGCAGCTTGACGGCCACCTTCTCGCCCGTCGTCGGGTGAACGGCCGCGTACACGACGCCGTGAGGACCCGCACCCACCCGCTGCCGGATCTTGTAGCCCGCGATCGCCTGGCCCCGCTCGAGCTCCCGGTCGTCCACCGCGTCCCTCTTGCCTTCGGCGGTCATTCTCCGCAGTTCCCGTCGCCCGGGCAACTCCCCGCCGCACGGCGGCAGTAGGCGATGAGCGCGTCGAGCTGCGCGGCGTGCGCGGGGTTTGTCGCCGGAGAGCGCCTCACCGCGACGAAGTGCTCGAGCGCGCGACGATGATCGCCGATACCGACGGCCGCGAGCGCCGCCAGGTTGTGCGAGATGACGTTCTCCGCGTTGTGGCGGAGGCTCTCCTCCGCCGCGCGCAGCGCCGCCGCGTGCTCACCCGCCGCCGTGTGGAGCTGCGCCAGCTTCATCTGCAGCCCGTCGAGCACCGAGGGCCCGAGCTCCGGCCCGCCGAGCTCGAGCGCGCGCTCGAGCGCCGCCCGCGCCTCGGGGAAGCGCCCGAGGGCCTTGAGCGTGGCCCCGAGCTGATAGTGGAGGTAGGCCTCCGCCGGCGCGCGCGCCACGGCCGCCTCGAGCAGAGCGAGGTTTCGCGCCACGCGGCTCTCGCCCTGCGCCGTGGGCTGCGCGTAGCCGCGGTGGAGCACGAGCAGCTCGCTCGAGCGGATCCGCCCTCCGGCGCGCTCGATCGCCGGTCGCACCTGCTCGTGGATCGTCCCCTCGTAGCGATAGGCGGGGTGGCGCCGGAAAAGCCGCGTCAGGCGCAGATCCTCGTAGGTCGCGAGCTCCCCCTCGGGGGCCAGGTTGCGCACCGTGAGCGTGAAGGCGTCGGCGCCAGCGTCGTCCAGCAGCGGCCCGAGCTTCGCGCGGCTCGAGACCTCCAGCGCCTCGTCCGCATCGAGCACCAGGATCCAGTCGGCCGTCACCGCCTCGAGGCCGGCGTTGCGTGCGTCGGAGAAGTCGCCGTCGAAGGTGCGCTCCAGGAGGCGTCCCCCGCGCGACCGGACGAGCTCGCGCGTCCCGTCGGTGGAGCCGGTGTCAACCACGACGAGTTCGTCCACCAGGCCCGCGACGCTGTCCAGGCACGCACCCAGCGTCGCCTCCTCGTTCTTGACGATCATACAGAGCGAGAGCGAAGGGCGCGCCATGAAGCGCCAGGCTAGCACGCGAGCGCCCACGCCTCCTACGCCCGCGGCTGCTATTGACAGCGCCTCCCCGAACCTGGAAGGCTGCGCCCCATGCGGCTTCCCCCCGTCCTCGTACTCCTCTCCACCGTCGGCACCCTCGGGTGCCCGGCCTCCGCTCCTCTGCGGCCCACCTACCCGGCGCAGAGCACGGTGAAGGTCGCTCCGAGCGCGCGCTGCGCGTCGCCCCCCTGCACCTGCCGTTCGCTCGAGGGGGGGGAGGACCAGCAGGAGGAGGGCATTCCGGCCGGTCAGAAGCGCTTCGAGCTCCGGCTGCCGAAGACCACCTCCGCGGTCTGGGTCGAGGTGGGCGGCCGGGGCGTCTTCTACAAGGCGCCGTCGGACCTCGCCGAACGCTGCGTCTACGTCGACCTGCCCGTCGGCGAGCACCAGGTGACCGTCCACAGCGAGAAGCGCGACCCCGAGGTGGGGCTGCAGACGGGGCTCACCCTGCACGAGTACGGCGCGAAGCAGGGACCGAGCTGGTACCGCGCGCTGCACTTCGTCTGCGGCGGGCTGAACAAGTGCACGCGCTCGGACCTCGAGACCTGGAGCGCGTTCCAGCGCAAGCTCCCCCGAGGCGTGCTCGACCCCTGCGGCTCGACGATGGTGCGCGGGGTCCAGGTGAGCGGACGCCGCGCGGAGAAGGGCGACGACGAGTACGAAGAGCTGACCGTGCGCTTCAGCGTGAAGCTCTACGCCTTCGAACCCTATCAGAGCCCGGGCTCGAGCGAGTGCAAGGCCCCGATCAAGAACCGCTGAGCCGTCCGCTGTCGTCGTCGATGGACCACCGGGTGGAGATCGCCGTGATCGGCGCGGGGCACGCCGGCCTCGAAGCCGCGCTCGCGGCGGCGCGCCTCGGCTGCCGCGTGGGCCTCGTGACCTGCGACCCGGCGGCGATCGGACGGATGTCGTGCAACCCCGCCATCGGAGGGCTCGGCAAGGGGCACCTGGTGCGCGAGGTGGACGCGCTCGGCGGAGAGATGGGCCTCGCCGCCGACGCGACGGCGATCCAGTTCCGGCGGCTCAACACGCGCAAGGGGGCCGCGGTCCGTGGGAGCCGCGTCCAGTCGGACAAGGGCCGCTACGCGGCGCGCATGGCCGCCGTGGTGCAGAAGGAGCCGCGCCTCGAGCTCCTCGCGGGAGAGGCCACGGAGCTCGTGCTCGAGGGTGGACGCGTCGTCGGCGTGCGACTCGCCGACGGGCAGCGGGTGGCCTGCCGCGCGGTGGTGGTCACGACCGGGACCTTCCTCTCGGGGCTCATCCATGTGGGGCCAGAGCGCGAGCCCGGCGGGCGTCGCGGCGAACAGGCGGCCTACGCCCTCTCGGCCTCGCTGCGTGCGCTCGGTC
Organism: Deltaproteobacteria bacterium; assembly: GCA_020848905.1. Lineage (NCBI taxonomy): Bacteria > Pseudomonadati > Myxococcota > Myxococcia > Deltaproteobacteria bacterium. Next base: position 16,354 of record JADLHG010000041.1, on the reverse strand, counting down.
TCTCGCTCGGACGCCTCAAGACCGGCACCCCCGCGCGCCTCGACCGCGCCTCGATCGACTTCGCACGCCTCGAGCCGCAGCCGGGCGACGCCGAGCCGCGCCCCTTTTCGGCCTGGAGCGTCTGGCCCGACGGGCGTCCGCCGCTGCCCCAGCGCGAATGCCACATCACGCACACGACCGAGCGCACACACGACCTCATCCGACAGAACCTGCACCGCTCGGCGATCTATTCGGGAGCCATCTCAGGGGTCGGCCCGCGCTACTGCCCCTCGATCGAGGACAAGGTGGTGCGCTTCGCCGACCGCGACCGCCACCAGCTCTTCCTCGAGCCCGAGGGACTCGACGTCCCCGAGATCTACCCGAACGGCATCTCGACGAGCCTCCCAGTCGACGTGCAGGAGGCGCTCGTCCACAGCATCCCGGGCCTCGAGGCGGCGCGCCTGCTGCGACCGGGCTACGCGGTGGAGTACGACTACAGCGACCCCACGCAGCTCGAGCCGACCCTCGCGGTGCGCGGGCTGCCCGGCCTCTTTCTCGCGGGGCAGATCAACGGCACCACGGGCTACGAGGAGGCCGCGGCCCAGGGGCTCCTCGCGGGGATCAACGCGGTACAGAGCGTGCGCGAACGCGACCCCGTGGTGCTGCGCCGGAGCGAGGCCTACCTGGGAGTGATGGTGGACGACCTCGTGACGCGCGGCACGAGCGAGCCCTACCGCATGTTCACCTCGCGAGCCGAGCACCGCTTGCTGCTGCGCGAGGACAACGCGTGCGCGCGGCTGACCCCCCTCGCCCGTCGGCTGGGGCTCATCGACGACGCCCGCTGGGCCCGTTTCTCGGCGGACCAGGAGGCCGCTGCCCGACTCGGCCGGAGGCTCGTGGAGACGCGCATCCCCGCCGACGCGCGCCTCGCCGGGCTGCTCGCGCAGAGCGGCACCGCCACGGTGCAGCCCGGGACCTCGCTCGAGGAGCTCTTGCGGCGCCCCGAGGTGAACCTCGCGCTTCTCGGGCAGCTCGAGCTCCTCGACGGGCTCGAGGGCGCGGACCCGCTGCTGCTCGAACGGGTGGAAGTCGACGTCAAGTACCGCGGCTACATCGTCCGCCAGCAAGAAGAGGCCGAGCGGCTCGGCCGCCTCGAGGACGAGCCGGTCCCGGACGCCTTCGACTATCGCCGCATCGCCGGGCTGAGCAACGAGGTCCGGGAAAAACTCGAGCGGCAGCGCCCGCGCTCGCTGGGGCAGGCGGCGCGCATTCCGGGCATCACGCCGGCCGCGGTCGCGCTGCTTCACGTGCACCTCAGGGCCCACTTGAACCGAACCAGCGCCGGGCCTGCAGCCCAGCCGACAGAGGGAGGTACTGGATGAAGGTCTTGCGTGCGGGGCTGCTGCTCCTCGTCGGTGTCGCGCTCCCCGCGAGCTCCCGGGCGGGCGGCTTTCACTACCCGGAGCTCGGCACCGTCGGTCTGTCGCGCGGCGGCGCCTTCGTGGCCACCGCCGACGACCCGACCGCGATCTATTACAACCCGGCCGGGGCGGCACGCATCGTGGGCACCCAGATCCTCCTCAGCGGCAACCTGCTCAACGAGACGCTTCGCTTCCAGCGGCGCAGCTACGAGGACCCCACGCGCGCGCCCGACCGTTACCCGAACGATCCGACCCAGCGCATGCCTGAGGTGGTGAACAGCGATGGGTGGTTTCCAGCGCCGTTCTTCGCCGTGACCTCCGACCTGCACGTGCTGCGCCCCTACCGCATCGTCCTCATGGCCGGCATCTACGGGCCGAACGCGCACAACACCCGCACCATGCCGCGCTACTGCAAGCCGGGCTCGAACCCCTGCGAGCCGGTCGACAAGGGCCAAGCGAGCCCCGCGCGCTACGAGACGGTCTCGACGGAGCTCCTCGTCCTCTACCCGACCTTCGGTGCCGCGTGGCGGCCGATCAAGAGCCTGAGCCTCGGGGCGGTACTGCAGCTCGGGTACAACACGATGACCTACAAGACGGTCGTGGCCGGCCTGATGAGCGAGAACCCGGACACGGACGTAGAGGCCACGCTCAACATGTCCTCGGGCATCTCCCCCACCGGCATCTTTGGCGTGCACTGGGCGCCGCTGCCGTTCCTCGAGCTCGGGGCGTCGGTGCGCATCGGCTTCACCTTCCACGCCACGGGGCAGGTGTGCATGGGGACCAAGGAAGCCGGGAAACCCTGCCAGGGGCTCCCCAAGGAGACCGTCGACAAGCTACCGCTCAAGATCCGCCTCGAGCCGAACCCGGCCCCCGCGCACATGGACATCCCCAAGGCCTGGGTCGTCCGGACCGGCGCGCGCTACGTGCACCGCGACGGGGAAGGCAAGGAGAAGGCCGACGTGGAGCTCAACTTCGTCTGGGAGAACACCTCGCGACTGAAGTCCTTCCTCTTCGTGCCGGACCAGCCGATCAAGACCGTCCTCGAGGAGACCGGCGAAACCTTCACCCAGGTGAAGGAGCTCGCCGAGCCCTACGAGTGGCAGAACAGCTGGAGCCTGCGCCTCGGCGGATCGTATCGCTTCCACCGCATCTTCTCCGACGCGACGCTCATCCTGCGGGCCGGCGGCTTCTACGAGGCGCCCGCGCAGAAGGACGACTACGTCCGACTCGCGTTCATGCCTTTCGAGCGCGGGGGCTTCACCCTCGGCGGCGGCCTGCGCTGGAGGCGCTACGCCGTGGACGTGGGCTACGCGCACATCTTCAACAAGACGGTAACCATCGCGCCGCCGGCGGGGGCAGCGGAGTGCACGAACACGGTGACGGAGAACTGCGGCAGCAACGTGCGGCAGATGGTCCCGCTCACCTCGGCGCCGATCAAGTTCGGCTCGGTGATCGGCAACGGGACCTACGCGGCGGCGATCGACGAGATCACGCTCGGAGCGTCGGTGGTCTTCGACGGGCCCTAATCGCCCGGCCCCGAGATCGGGTCAGGAGGAGCGCTTCGCCGCGTCCACCACCCAGGAACCGGCGGCGTAGCCGGGAGCGGCAGGCGGCGTGAACTCGAAGCGCTGGAGCAGGCGACGGAGGAGGCGCTGGTCGTCGAGGCTGCGCGCCTCGAAGGAGAGCCCCATGCCGCGCGGTCCGGCCGCGGCAGCGTCGGCGGCGCGCACCACCAGACCCTCGAGGCTGAGCCGCTCGGACATGCTCTGCGGCTGAAGCTCGAGGTTCACGCGCGTCCCCACCGGCAGCGGGCGGTTCGCCCGCACGAAGAGCCCGGTGGAAGAGAGATTCGTCGCATAGGTGAAGAGCAGAACGTCCTCGGCTGGAGCGTGCACTTGCACCGACAGGGTGCACGACACGCGCGGCTGACGGCGCTGCTCCGTGCTGGTCGGACCGTCGAGGGTCACCGGGCGCTCCTTGTACGAACGAAGGTGTGGAATGGGATCACTGTAGGGGGCCCTGCTCCCCCTGTCAATTGCCCATCTGCGAGGAAATCCATGTAAGGACGTGACGTTTCGCGTCATGGGTCAGATCTCTCCGGGGTTGATTTCCCGCACGGTCAGATCTCACCCAGGTTGATTTCGGCCGCGCGCGCGACTGGGGCAGGAGCCGACACCCGTGGGAACTTGTGCCCCAAGTGGTGGATTGGCCGGTCCAATTCGCCGGGCGGGCTCGCTCCGCGCGTTGCCGGTCGGGGGGGAATGGCCTACAGTCGACCGCGCTCGATGGAGAAGAGGACCATGCCCGGACGCACCCGCGCGATCACCGCCATGGCTCTGGTCGGCGCCAGCCTCGCGCTGGTCGGGGGGATCGGCTGCAAGCCCGGGCCGGTCCCTGCGGACCAGACGAGCCTCGTCCTCGACCCCGGCCCGAACCCGGGGCCCCCGGCCCGCCCGGTGAGCCTCGTCTGGCACCATCACAGCACCGGGCAAGACCTGCTCGACGGCGGTCTCCTCGCCGCGCTCAAGGCCGACAACATCGCCTTTCACGACCTGAACTACGAAGAGGCGAAGGTGGACGGCTACGTGATCGGCGACCACACCGACCCGCCGGACTTCCCGACCAACTTCAACACGCCGAAGTACTTCGAGGTCATCGCGGGCTGGGAGCTCGAGAAGGGCAAGCAGCACGAGGTCGTGATGTTCAAGAGCTGCTTCCCCGCCTCGGCGATCGAGAGCGACCAGAAGCTGGCCGACTACAAGAAGTGGTACCTGTCGCTCGTACCGACCTTCACCAAACACCCGAAGATCCTCTTCCTGCCGCTCTCCACGCCGCCGCTCACGCGCGCCGAGACGCAGCCCGAGCACGCCGCGCGGGCCCGCGCCTTCGCGAAGTGGCTCACCACCGAGTACGTGAAGCAGGCGCCGAACGTGCGCGCCTTCGACCTCTTCAACGCCCTGGCCATCCTCGAGGGGAAGGAGCACGAGAACACGCTGGCACCGCAGTTCGCCGCCGCGCGCAAGGACTCGCATCCGACCCCCGAAGGGGCGAAGGCCGTGACGCGCCTCTTCATCCCGTGGCTCAATCGCACCTTGAAGGACTTTGGCCTCGGCCACGCGCCCGCACCGGCCACCGCCCGGCCGTGAGGCGAGCAAACCGAACTCCGTCGAGACGCGCGTGAAGATCCACTTCACAGCCATTGGGGGCACAGGCATGGGGGCCGTGGCGGGCCTTTGCGCGCAGGCCGGCCACGAAGTGCGCGGCTCCGACGGACCGCTCTACCCGCCGATGAGCTCGCTGCTCGCGGAGCTGGGCATCCCCCGCGCCGAGGGCTATCGCGCGGAGAACCTCGACTGGGGGCCCGACCTCCTCGTACTCGGCAACACCTGCAAGGCGGACCACGTCGAGCTGGCCGCGGCGCGCGCCCGAGGACTGCGCGTGGTCTCGTTCCCCGAGCTCCTCGCAGAGCGGTTTCTCGACGGGCGGAAGGTGCTCGTGGTGGCCGGGACGCACGGCAAGACGACCACCACCTCGCTGCTCGCGCATCTGCTCGTCGACGCGGGGCTCGACCCGGGCTACCTCGTGGGGGGCATCCCGGCGAACTTCGGCCGGAGCTTCGCCCTCGGGCGCGCCCCCTGGTTCGCGATCGAGGGAGACGAATACGACGCGGCGTGCTTCGACAAGCGCCCCAAGTTCGTGCACTACCGACCCCACCTGGCGATCCTGACCAGCGTCGAGTTCGACCACGCGGACATCTACCCGACGATGGCGGACGTGGAGCGGGCCTTCGCCGCGCTCGTCGAGCGCATCCCCCCGGAGGGAGGAATGCTGGTCTGCGCCGACTACGAGCCCGCGATACGCCTGGCCCACGCGTCGCGAGGGCGCGTGGAGCGCTACGCCGTGCGCGCGCAGCGAGCTGCGCTCGGCGACCTCGGCGAGCTCGAATGGACGGGGACCTTCACCGACCTCGGCCGAGGACGGCACGCGCTCGAGGTCTGGCACGACGGCCGGCCCTTCGGTCGGTTCGAGGTGGGGCTCGTCGGCGCCCACAACATGGCCAACGTGCTCGCGGTGGTCGCGACGGGGCATCGCGCCGGGTTGACCCCCGAGGTGCTCGCCCGCGGGCTCTCCCGCTTCGGCGGCGTGAAGCGCCGGCAAGAGGTGCGGGGCCGCGTCCGGGGCGTGACGGTGATCGACGACTTCGCCCACCACCCGACGGCCATCCGCGAGACGCTGCGCGCGCTGCGCGGCGTGCACGGCGACGGGCGCCTGATCGCCGTCTTCGAGCCCCGAAGCGCCACGAGCCGGCGGAACGTCTTCCAGCAGGACTTCCCCGCCGCGCTGGCCGAGGCGGACGAGACGCTCCTCGCACCGCTCTTCGCGCCGGAGAAGATCGCCGAGGCCGAGCGCCTGGACGTGGCGCGCGTGGTGACGGACCTCGAAGCGCGCGGCCGGTCGGCGGCGCTGCTGCCCACGCCGGAGGCCATGGTGGAAAAGCTCGTGCGCGAAGGCCGTCCCGGCGACACCGTGGTGGTCATGTCCTCGGGGGGCTTCGGCGGCCTGATCGAGAAGCTCCTCGCCGCCCTCGGAGCCACGTCATGACCGCAGGCGACCTCTCTCGCGCGCTCGCCATCGCCCGCGCCGCCGCGCGCGCCGGCGGGGCTCTCGCAAAGACCGGCCGCCGGGCCGGGCTGCGCGTGCACTACAAGGGCGAGGTGGACCTCGTGACCGAGTGCGACCGCCAAGTTGAGGCGCTCGTGGCCGCGGAGCTGCGCCAGGCCTTTCCCGACCACCTGATCGTAGGAGAGGAAGGGAGCAGCGCGGCCGTGCCGGCGCCGGGACAGCCCGTCTGGTACATCGACCCCATCGACGGCACGACCAACTTCGCGCACGGGATGCCCTGGTACGCCGTCTCGATCGGCCTCGAGCTCGACGGCGAGCGGCAGGTCGGCGCGCTCTACGCCCCCGAGACCGAGTGGGAGCTCTGGGCAGTGCGCGGGGGCGGCGCCTTCTTCAACGAAAGGCCCCTTCGGGTCTCGGAAACGCCGAGCCTCACGCGGGCGCTCGTCGCGACCGGCTTTCCGTACGACCGCGCCGAATCCCCGGACAACAACGTGCGCGAGCTCGGCGCGGTGCTCGTGCGCTGCCAAGGGATCCGCCGCGTGGGGGTGGCCTCGATCGACTGCGCGATGCTCGCGCTCGGGTGGATCGACGCCTACTGGGAGCTGAAGCTGAACCCGTGGGACGTCTCCGCGGGGGCGCTGATCGTCGAGGAGGCCGGGGGACGGGTGACGAAGCTGGACGGCACGCCGTTTCGCTCGACCGACCGGCACCTCGTGGCGAGCAACGGTCGCGTGCACGAAGAGCTGCTCGCCGTGCTACGCGCCGTGCGCGAGGGAGGCAGCGCTCCCCCGGTCAGAGCCGGTTAGCGCCGCCGGCTAGGGCCCGATCCGAAATAAGCTGATCGTGTTGCGGCGGTCGAGGCGCGCGGCCAGCAAGGCGCGAGGAGGACGCCTACCCGTCGGTAAGCAACCGACGAGCAACGACGCTGGCCGTGATGGATCGGCCGCCTCAATGAGCAGGTTATTCCGGATCGGGCCCTTAGCGAGGCTGCGCCGCGGGGCGGAGCTCCTTCGTCTGAGCGCGCCAGCCGCCCACCACCTGCGTGAGCGACTTCGTTTCCTTGCCCTGCACGCGCCGGAAGACGTTGGCCACCACATTGCAGCCGGCCACCGAGAGCAGGTGCACGCCACGCGTCAGGCCGACGTAGCCACGAAAGAGGCCGCCGATGCCGCCGCGCTCCGAGCCATCCCGCCGCCAGCCGATGTAGGTCGCGAGCTGGGTGCCCACGCTCGGGTACTTGATCATGGCCTGGCTGGCGAGGATCCCGAGGGGGATGGCGAGGGGGTTCACCGTGAGGGCCGACGAGCCGATCGCCGCGACGAGCCCGTAGGCCGCCGTATCGAAGAGGTTGTTCAGCACCCCACCGACGACGAGGCGCCCAACGCGATGGCCGATCCGGCGGTCGCAACGCTTGTCCACGGCCAGCTCGACCGAGAGGCGATGCGCTTCGGCGAAGTCAACGAGCGCGGCCTGAATCCCCGAAGGCCGGCGCGCCGCCACGGGGAGCAGGTCCGACTGCCCCGCGCCCTCCTGCCACCCCGCTTGGGGCAGCCCGAGCTCTAGCTGCTGGACCGCGTCCTGCGGTGCTCGCGACCCATCGGCCCAGGCCCGAGGCGCGCTGCAAAGGGCGAAAAGGCTGGCCAGCAGCATCCAGCGGTTGGTCGTGCGCGTCATGACGGTCGAGCCTCCCTCTGCACCCCGGGGCGGGGAACAGCAAGCCGCGTGCCGCAAACGGGAGGTCGCGACCCGGCCGCCGCGTCACGGAGGCCCGCGAGATCGCGAGGGACGCGTCCGACTGCCGCACCGCTCCCTCGGAGAGGGGCGACTGTCCGGGTTGCCACCGGGAACGGGAATCCTCGCACGCTTGCCGGACCGGGCGCCGCGCCGGGCCCTTACTGGCAGGTCGCGCTCTCGAACGTGCAGAGGTACTCGCAGCGCTCGCCGACGCAGGCCAGGCGGCCCCCCGCGCGAAGCGCCTCGCAGGGATAGTGCCCGCAGGGCCACTCGCACCCCGGAAGCGCAAAGTACCCCGCCGCCAGCGCCTCGAAGCGCCCGCGCTGCTGCGCCGGGTTCCAGACCCCGGGGCAGAAGGGCCAGCGGAAGGCCGCGGGGGCGCAATCCGTCGCCACGCGGCAACGGCGCAGGACCTCGAGCTCGGCCGGCCCTGGTCGCGCGGCAAGACGCCGGCATCGAGCACCCCCACCGGGGCCTCGCCACGGCCGGGTCCTCCACCATCCACCGCTTCCGCGTCGGAAGGGGTGGCGTTCCGCGCGGCGCACCCCCACGCGCACGCGACCACGAGCCAGCAGCCTATGGGACGCAATCCGAGCCCCCCCCTTTGCAGCGCGAAGCGACCGCAAACGGCACCCCACGTCCAAAGCTACCACCCGCGCACGCCGCCAACGACAGCCCTCGCGCGCATCGAGTAGACTGCCCATTCCTTGCCCGGAGCGAGCCCTTGACCCCACCTTCCGCGCCACGCCGCCGCCTCTTCTGGGCCCTCCTCTTCGGTCTCTTCGCGACCACCTGGATCGCCCACGTCGGACCCAGCGCCGCCGCCCCGCTCGAGGCCCCCGTGGCGCAGCTCGGCGCTCCGGGCGACGCCACTTCGAAGCGCGTCTTCAAGCCGCGGCCCACGACCCTGGTGGATCGCGTGCTCTCGGCCACCGGCCTGCTCGTGCTCATCGCCACCGCGTGGCTCATGTCCAACAACCGCCGCCGCGTGGACTGGCGGCTCGTGGCCTGGGGCGTGGGGCTGCAGCTCCTCTTCGCGCTGCTCGTGCTGAATCCCGTCGCGGGCGACTTCTTCTTCGGCCCCATGGACCGCGCGATCAAGAAGCTCCTCTCCTTCTCGGAAGCGGGGGCCGACTTCGTCTTTCAGTCGGTCCATCCGCACAAGGTGGAGCACTCCGCCGACGGCCGCTCGTTCGCCACCGAGGTCTTCGCCGGTCGCATCAGCCCCACCGCGAAGACCTTCGCCACCTGGATCCTGCCCTCGATCATCTTCTTCTCGGCGCTCATGGCCGTGCTCTACCACCTCGGGGTGATGCAGTTCGTGGTCCGCTGGATGGCCAAGGCCATGCTCCACACCATGCACACCTCGGGGGCCGAGACGCTCTCGGCCGCCGGCAACATCTTCCTCGGCCAGAGCGAGGCGCCGCTCCTCGTACGCCCCTTCATCGGCCGGATGACGCCGAGCGAGCTCATGGCCGTGATGGTGGGCGGCTTCGCCAACACCGCCGGCGGCGTGCTCGCGCTCTACGTCGGCCTGCTGCACAACGTGCCCGGGATCGCCGGGCACCTGCTCATCTCCAGCATCATCAGCGCCCCGGCCTCGCTGCTCATCGCCAAGGTGCTCTATCCCGAGACCCTCCCCGCGGAAACGGTGGGGAACCTGAACGTGGAGGTCCCGCGCACCGACACGAACCTCATCGAGGCGCTCTCGCGCGGCGCCTCCGAGGGGGTCACGCTGGCGATCAACGTGGCCGGGATGCTCATCGCCTTCGTGGCCATGGTGGCCTTCGTGAACTACCTGCTCGGCTTCGCCGGCCTGAGCCTCGAGCAGCTCCTCGGCTGGCTCTTTCAGCCGCTCGCCTTCGCCATCGGCATCCCCTGGGACGAGGCCGGCGCCGTCGGACGCCTGCTCGGCGAGAAGCTCGTGCTCACCGAGGTCGTGGCCTACGTGCGCCTCGGCGAGCTTCTGGACAGCGGACGCGCCGTGCTCTCCGAGCGCTCGGCGGTCATCGCGTCGTACGCGCTCTGCGGGTTCGCGAATTTCGCCTCGGTGGGGATCCAGCTCGGCGGCATCGGCGCCATGGCCCCCGACCGCCGGGCCGACCTCGCGCGTCTCGGCCTGAAGGCCATGCTCGGCGGCGCCATCGCCACGATGATGACCGGCACCGTGGCGGGGATCTTCCTCTCGGGCAAGTAGCGCGGCCCCATGCGCCGCAGGGTGCCTTGCTTGCTAGCCCCTCTGCGAGGCATGCTGGAGGCATGCGCTCCGCTCCGCTTCCGCCGCCCAGCCGCCCGGCCACCTACGCGGACCTGGAGGCCCTTCCGGACAACGTGATCGGAGAGATCATCCACGGTGCGCTCGTCGCGTCTCCACGGCCGGCGATCCGACACGCGCGCGCCTCCTCGGTGCTGGGATCGGACCTCGGCGGCCCCTTCGACCGCGGCCGTGGGGGGCCAGGGGGTTGGCTTATTCTGTTCGAGCCCGAATTGCACCTCGGTCCCGACGTGCTGGTGCCCGACCTCGCGGGCTGGCGGCGCGAGCGCGTGCCCACGCTCCCCGACGTGGCGGCAATGACGCTCGCGCCCGACTGGGTCTGCGAGGTTCTTTCGCCCAGCACCGAGGCCATCGACCGCGCGGCCAAGATGGAGATCTACGCGCGCGAGGCCGTGAGCCATCTCTGGCTGGTGAACCCGAAGCTTCAGACGCTGGAAATCTACACGCGCGCGGAGACCGGCTGGCTGCGTCTCGCCGCGCACCAGGGAGACGCGAAGGTCCGCGCGGTCCCCTTCGACGCCATCGAGCTCGAGCTGGACGGTCTCTGGAGCGTGTAGCGCGAACCGCCTACTCGGCGCGGAAGCGGAAGACCCGGCCGTCCTTCTCCTTGAGCGCGAGGAGCAGGAGCTGCACCTGGGTCATCTGATCCACCTTGGTGGGGTTCTTCAGGCCGAAGGCCACGGCCTCGTGGAGCGGCACGAAGCGGATCGTGCGCCGCTGCTTGACCACCTGGTCCAGCGAGACCCCCGGCCGGAGCGCGAACTCGCGCACCACGAGGTTCATGTGGAAGGCGTTCTCTCCGACGCTCGCGTTGAAGTTCCCGAGCTGGAAGGTGCGCTGCGTGGCCTCGAGGCCCAGGCCGGCGAGCGTCCGATGCGCGCCGCGAATGGCCTCTTCATAGATGGGGCGCACGCCGAGATTCCCGCGCTGGCCTTTGTCAGCCCGCGCCGCGCCGCCCCGCACCTTCGCGTAGCCGGCCACGTCGCGCACGATACCCCGGAGCTGTATGCCGGAGGTCACGTTGCCGACGGGGTTGGCGAGCCCCTCCGCCACCCACTGAAGCGTGCGAGCCAGCATTCCAGGGCTCACCGTGGGCACGAGCCCGACATAGAGCTGGCCGTCGGGTCCGCGCAGCACGGGTAGCTCGGAAACCTGATCCGGCGCGACCGCCGCCTTGTGCTCGAACTTGTCGGTCCGGGACTCGCGTCCGTTCTTGGTGCGGACCGTGAAGGAGCGGGATGCGATGCGCAGGCCGTCCCCCGTGTCGGCTTCCCCGGTGACGGGGTCCGTGGAGGGCCCGAGCTCGACGCGGGTGTAGTCGGTCGCCTTCGTGCCGCGACGGCGCTCGGGGTCGAAGTCTCGCGCGAGGTCGGCCCGCTCAGTGGCGGACGGCCAGGACGCGAGCGACGCGGGAACCGTCAAGCCGGCCTTCGATACCGAGGCGAGCAGGCCGAGGGCCACGCGACCGTCGATGAGTCGCCCCATCTGGAGGTAGCGGATGGCGCGCTCGAGCGGCACGCGGGGGAAGCTCCGCACGCCGGTCTCCGCCAGCTCGCCGCTGCGAGCCTCGCGCAGCAGGTTCTGATCCACGTCGAGGGGGTGCTTGGCCACGAGCCCGAGGACCGTCGTCACCCCCGCCGAGCGGTCGGGCGAGATCGCCAGGTCCGACAGCCGAAGAATCGGGTCGCCAAAGAGCTTGCGGAAGACGCGCCGGAGCTGGGTGTCGCTGAGCGTCGTCTTCGCCATCTGCCGCAGCCCGAGCTCCTCGGCGACGCCGCGCACCAGGTTCGCGCCGATGCGCAGCCCCTTGGCCACCTCGAGCGACTCGCTCATGGACTCCGAGAGGACGAAGGAGGTGCCGCCGGGCCGCTGCGGATCTCCACGTCGCAGCGCCACGGGGACGCGCGCCTGCTCGCGGAAGACCACGGAGTACCTCCCCGCCCCTTCGGGCACGAAGACCATCACGTTGAGGACGTCGGTGCCCTTGGTGCCAAACCCGCGGGCAAAGACCGCCGTCTTCTTCGGAACGGGGTTGAGCCCGCCCTGCCCACCGATCACGTTCAGCGGAAAGAGCCGCAGGAACGTGGCGGGCGCGTGGCCCCGCAGGGTGACCGAGGGAGAGGCCTCCTCCTGGTTCCGCCCTTTCTTCGCCGCGACGGCGACGAGGGGGAGGAGCGAACCCCCGAAGCCGAGGGCCACCGCCAGGCCGAGCGCCCGTCTCGACCGGGGGCCGAGGAGGGCGCGCGCAAAGGGAAGGCTTCGTCGGGCGAGTTCGCAGGCCATGAATGACTCCGTGGGCAGGGTCTGAAGCAAGCCGCGTTCCAGCGGCACGGGGCCTCGGGCGCCGGCTTCGGCGAGCGACGCGATGCGGCGTCCCGCGGCTTACTTCGCAGGATCTCTGACCATCACAGGCCGGAGGCACGGCAGGCGGTCCGGCCGGCCGGCAGGGCTTCCCGGCCGCGGAGCCAGCCTGGCTAGTGGCACGATCCGCCAGCGGCGGCCAACCCGCGCGTCCGGGGCTGTGCGTTGCCGCGTGCCGGCGCCTCCCGTATGCTGACCGCATGTCCGAGCAACCCGACCCGAAGGACGCGGCCCGGCGCATCACCGAGCTCGAGGCCGAGGTGGCGCGCCTGAAGGCAGCCACGGGCGCCGCCGTCCCCGGCGAAGGAGAGCAGGGCACGCCCGATCACGCGGCAGGGGCACCCTCGTCGGACTCGACCTCGGAGTCGGAATCGGGGGCGCTCGACGCGGACCTCTCTCTCGGACGGGAGCCCTCCCGCTCGAAGACCGTGCTCCTCGGGGCTGGCATCCTCGCGGTCACCCTGGGCCTGATGGCCGCCGTCTTCTTCGCCCTGTCCACGGGCTTCAACTCCGTCGCCCACCGGGCGGCCAAATCCCTGGTTCCAATGGTCGCCCCGCGCGGAGGAGCCGCCGAGCCGGAAGCGATACCCCCTCCCCCGGCGCGCTTCGCCCCATCGCCCCCATCCGACATTCCCCGCGCCCCCGGCCTCTAACCGCGGACCAGGGCGTCACGTCCGGGGGGACCAGATGCAGCGATACCGGGTGCTCGGAGCTCTCTCGCTCGTCGTGAGTACGAGCGCGGCCTGCACTACGCGGGATGCGAGCGCGCCAGGAGATGGCGGGAGTTCCGACGGGCCGGCGCTCGTGCGCGACGCGGGAGTGAGCCCGACGGTCGACGTGGCGGGGCCGGGCGAGGCCGGCCTTCCTTCGGGTCCCTGTCGCTACGGCGTGACGCCGCGACGACTCCTCGAGCCCCCAAAGGGGGCCGACGATCCGGTCTTCGCCTGGACGGGCGTCGAGTACGGGCTCCTCTGGCGCGACTACCGGGACACGCTGCCCGGCGAGAACACCCGCAGCGAGCTCTACTTCCAGCGGCTCTCGCGACAGGGGGTCTTGCAGGGGAGCGCGATGCGCGTCACGACGGGGACGGGCTTCGGCGCGACGGCACCGCGCCTGGTCTGGAACGGGGCGAGTTACGTCGCGGTCTACGCACGCGACGGGAAGTTCCACCGGTTGGTGCTCGACGCGCAGGGGACACCGCAGGGCGACCCGACCCCGCTCGTCGGAGGACGCGAGGCGAAGCTCGCCGTCGCGGGCTCGACGGTGGGCCTGGCCTGGATGACCGCGCCCGACGTGCTCGAGAAGCCCGCGGACTGCCCGACCTGCTTCTACCGGGCGCAGGAGATCTGGTTCGCCGTCTTGCCGGCTACCGGCAGTTTCACCCCCCCCACCGCACCGCTCGACAGCGCGCGCTGGGCGGTGCATCCCGCGGAGCCGGGGAGCGACTACTTTCGCCGGTCCCATCTGCTCGCGCGCGACGCGGGCTTCAGCCTGGCCTGGTTTCGGCAGGTGGAGCGCCAGCCGAGCCAGCTACGTCAGGTAGTGCTCGACGCGCGCGGGAGCCCGACGCGGACGCGCGACCTGGCGCTCCCCGGCGTTACCAGCTTCCGCCACGCCTGGGATGGGCGAGACCTGGCCGTGCTCTACCGCGCCGAGGAGAAGTTGCCGGTCAAGCTCCACCTCGCCCCGGCGGGAGGCCCCGAGGTCGACACCTCGATCGGCGAGGGGGCGGTGCAGGATCTCTTCTTCGGGCCCGACGGACTCGATCTCTTCTGGATCGACGTGAAGCACCCGATGCCGGTCACTCTCTCGCGCCGCTCGACGACGGGCGCCCTGCGACCGCTCTTCGAAGGACCCGAATCGGGCTATCCGGTAGACGAGCGCTTTCGCATCCTGCCCGTCGACGGCGGCTACGCCTTCCTGTGGTACGGCGCGCCGACGCCGAAGAGCAAGACCGACTTCCAACCGGCGGCGCTCTGGTTCTTCACGCTGGAGTGCAGCCCCTGAGCAGCCGCCGGCGGAGGAACTCGAATGCCTACGGGGCCGCGGGCGCCGGCAGCTTGAGGATCATACCGCCATTGCAGAAGGCGTAGATGCTCGAGGCATCTCCGCCCACGATGGCGTTGATCTGCTGCGTGGTGCCCGACATGACCTGACTCCAGGTCTGTCCGTTATAGCGGAAGAGCCAGCCCGCGTTCCCGCCGGCGTACACGTTGTTCGAGCCCGAGCCCCAGATCCGGTTCGGAAGTCCCGTGGGTACCGGGCTGAGGGTGGCCGAGCTCCAGGACGTCCCGTCGAAGTGGTGAATCTTCGTCCCGGAGGTGATGAACACGTCCCGCGACCCCGTGCCCCACACCCCGTAGAGCGCGTCCGTTCCCGCCCCGGCCACCGTGACCGGCGCCCAGGCCTGGCCGTTATACTTGAGAACGGTTCCCGCATAGCCCGTGGCGTAGACCTCGCTCGCGCTCGTGCCCCAGACGCCGTTCAGGTTCTGCTGCGTCCCCGAGGTCATGGCCGTCACGGCCTGGCCGTTGTACTGCCAGATCCGGCCGCCCGTGCCGACCATGAAGACGTTGGTCGCGCTCGAGCCCCAGAGGTCCGACATCGAGCCCCAGCCCGTGGTGGGGGGAAGTCCGGTGACCTCCGTCCAGGCCGACCCGTTGTGCACGAGGAAGCGCTGCGTGGGCGGGTCGAGATTCATCTGCGCGAGCGCGAAGAGGCGCCCAGAGACGGGCTCGTGCCAGAGCCGGGTGATCTGCGTCGCGGGCAGGGAGAGCCCCATGCTCTCGAGCTGCCAGTACGAGCCGTTGTAGCGCACGAGGTAGGGCTGCATCTGCTGCCCGGACCCGACCGTAGTCGCCGCCACGATGTTCTTCGGACCGAGCGCGGCGGCGGCGGTGATCGACGCGTAGAAGCCCGAGCTCTCCAGGCTCCAGCTCGTGCCGTTGTGGCGCACGGTCGTGCCCGAGACGCCCTGCATGATCACGTTGTTCGCGTCGCTGCCCCAGATCGCGCTCAGCGTCATCGAGGTGGGCAGGCTCTGGACCGCCCAGGCCGTCCCATTCCAGCGATAGAGGCCGTTGTCGCCGTGGATGAAGAGGTTGTTCGACCCCGAGGCCCAGAGGCGGCGCCAGATGGCGGCCGAGGGAGCGCCGGTCACCGTCACGGGGCTCCAGGCCGAGCCGTTGTAGCGGAAGACCGCGCCGTTCGTGCCCACCACCCAGATGTCCGTCGCGCTCGTGCCGAAGACGGCCGTCACGTGGAAGCTAGCCGGTCCTCCGGAGAGCGTGATGCGGCTCCAGACAGAGCCGTTGTACCGGAAGAGCAGGCCGCCCTCGCCCACGACGTAGATGTTGTTCGCGTCGGTGCCCCAGATGCCGTAGAGCGTGGAGCTTCCCGCCCCGGGGAGCTGGATCGAAGCATCCCACGAGGTCCCGTTCCAGCGCTGCAGCCGGTTGCCCTGCCCGACGACCCAGATGTTGTTCGCCGCGGAGGCCCACATCGCGACGCGCCAGGAGCCGGCGTGAGCACCCGAGCTACGGTCCACTAGGGTCGAGCCGTTGAACTCGTAGATGCCGTCGACGGTGACGACCCAGGCGCTGCTGGCGCCGAAGGCGTGGACCCCGACGAAGGTCGCGTAGCTCGGGAGCTGGAAGAGGTTCCACTTCGCGCCGTCCCAGCGCAGGAACGCGCCCTGGTCGCCGGCGGCGAACACGTTGTTCGCGGCCGTGCCGTGCAGGGCCTTGATCGTAAAACCGTGCGGCTGCGGGCTCTGCGCGCAGAGGCCGCCCGAGGAGCAAATCGGGTTGGTCGGAGGCATGACCTTCCCCGCGTCTCCCGTGACGCCCTTGTCCGCCGTCGTCCCCTTGTCCGCCGTCGTCCCCTTGTCCGCCGTGGTGCCTTTGTCGGCGGTCGCGCCCTTGTCCGCCGTCGCGCCTTTGTCGGCGGTCGCGCCCTTGTC